>CANPWK010000044.1 GCA_947584105.1 uncultured Bacilli bacterium | reverse complement strand
TCGGTGCGTTCACTTTTTTTTACATCTCTTTATTTCCTTATTTCATCAAATTTTGATTAACAAAGGAATTTATTCTTTAAGATTCGAATATTATCATCTTTATTTAAATGACCAATTAATAATGATGAGTTTTTATCATGATTTAGATAATTTGAATTTACAACTTCTTCTTTAAAGTTTGCATAACAATATTTACATAAATGAGGGCAACAATTATATACTCCAATATCTATCATTTTCACACAATTACAATATTTATTATTTCGACTATACCATTTGGGGTATTTTTTCAAAGTTAATTTGTAGGCTAAAGATTTACTTAAACAATCATCTTTAATAAAGCCATATTCAGTTAAATTTCTTTGCTCTGAACATGTTTGCAAACTTATACCATTTTTACTGGCACTTTTATAAAAGCTTTTTCCAATTATTTCATAGTCTATATCAGACATATTTTTATAATTTAGATATTTTTGATTTTTTTTAGTATTTTTATATTCATCCATAAAAGATATTATAATTCTTTTTGTATAACCTTTTAAGATATTACATAAATTATCAAATGATTTAATGTGATATTCAATATTATATTTATCACTTATAAATATGGGATCATATCTAACATAAACATTATCTATGCCTATAATTTTAGAAACTTTTTTTATCCCTTCTATTATTAATCCTTTAGGAATTGTTTTTTCTATTTCATTTTTATATGGAGTTATAGTGATATGAAACAAAATTGGTTTTTTAATATAACTTAATTTATCAATAATTGGTAAGGGATTTTTAGTACAAAAAACAATTAAATCTACATCTTTAAAATATATTCTACTAACATTTTTATAATACAAAGGATTTCTAACGTCTAAAAACCCTTCCTTATATCTATTCATAAACCATTCACTATAAAATGCAATTATATCACATCTGCCACTGACATTTAAAATCATTAAATCACCAATATTATTATATCATTTTTTGACTTATATTTTAATAATGTGATAAAATGTATTTGGTGATGATATGGAACCTTTAGCACATCTTATGCGTCCTAGGAAATTAACTGAAATAATTGGACAACAACATTTAGTTGGAAATAATAAAATTATTTCTAATTTAATTAAAAATAAACGTATATTTTCGATGATATTATATGGTAAGCCTGGTATTGGTAAAACTAGTTTAGCTTTAGCTATAGTAAATGAACTCAATTTAAAATATCGTATGTTAAATGCTACTATAAATAATAAAAAAGATTTTGATACTGCAGTTGAAGAAGCTAAAATGTATGGTGAAATGGTTATAGTAATGGATGAAATACATCGATTGAATAAAGATAAACAAGACTTACTTCTCCCCTATTTAGAAAATGGTTTAATAATATTAATTGGAATGACTACAGCTAACCCATATCATTCTATAAATCCTGCCATTAGAAGTAGATGTCAAATTTATGAATTGGAACCATTAACTGAGAAAGACATTATTAAAGGAGTAGACAATATTGTTAAAAGCAATATTCTTAAAAATATTAAAATAGATAATAGCAGTAAAAAATACATTGCTTCTGTTGCAAATGGTGATTTAAGATATGCTTATAATTTATTAGAGATAGCATATTATTCTAGTAATAATCAGAAGATTGATACTGAATTATTAAAACAAGTAGCTAATAAACCAAACTTTTTTCACGATAAAGATATGGATGGATATTATGACGCAATTAGTGCATTTCAAAAAAGTATTAGAGGTTCAGATGTAGATGCCGCTCTACACTATCTTGCAAGACTTATTGAAGCTGAAGATTTAGATATCATTTATAGGCGATTAACTGTTATTGCTTATGAAGATATTGGACTTGCAAATCCTATTATGGGTATTAAAGTAGAAAGTGCTATTAAAGCTTGTGAAAGATTAGGATTACCAGAAGCACAGATAATTCTTTCTAATATTGTCATTGAGCTTGCTTTATCTCCTAAATCTAATAGTGCATATCTTGCAATAGCTAATGCTATAAATGATATAAATAAAGGAATGGCTGGATTTGTGCCAAAACATTTAAAAACAAATAGTAAGGATTATAAATATGCTCATGATTATCCAAACCACGTTGTTAAACAACAGTATTTGCCAGATAATTTAAAAGATAAATGTTATTATATTCCACAAAATAATAAAAATGAATTAGCGTTGAAAGTAATTAATGATAAATTAAAAAAGATAATTAATTAAAATATATGTATTATTTTTAATTAATTATCTTTTTTTATAAACTAAGTAAATATAATTCTAAAGCTATATCTTTATTAATTTCCCCAGATTTAATTTTTATATCTAAATCAGCTAACGCTTCTAAGTTATTTAATAAAACATCTTCCTCATACTTATAACTAGACTGAATTGCTAAGTAGACAGGATATCTTTTCATATTTAAAGTATTAGCAATATTCTCTTCTGTATATCCTTTTTTTAAGAATATTTTAACTTGATACATTAATCTAAATTGATTGGCTAATAACACAATTATTTTTATAGGTTCTTCATTTAATATCAACATTTCATGATACATTTTTATAGCCATATTTTTATTTTTACTAATGATATAATCAATAAATTTAAAAATATTGGTATCTATGTGTTCACTAATTAAGTTTATAATATCATTATTTGTTATGAGTTTATCATCAACTTTAAATATTTTTAATTTATCAATTTCATTTGCAATATTTACTAAATCATTACCTACTCTATTTAAAAAGAAATTGATTGTTTCATTTGTAATTTGATAATCTTTAAGATGATTTTTAACAAATTCAAATAAGTTGACATTTTTATTAAATTCGACAATTTTTCCTTTTTGCTTAATTAATTTATATATTTTTCTTCTTGAATCAATTGTACTTGTTTTAGATATTAAAAATAATAACGTATAAGGATTATAATTATTTAAATAATCTTCTAATAAAGAAGTATCAAGTCCTTTAGTTGAAAATAAATTACAAGCATTTACTATAATAGCTTTTTTATTTGAAAAAAGTGGCATTGTATTAGCGTCATCAATAATAGTACTTAAATTATTTTCTAAATTATATTTAATAACATTGATGTCATCTAATTTGTTATCAACTAATAATTTATTAACATAATCATCTATTAGATATTCAATAGTTCCATAAATTAAATAAACCATTATTATGCCTCTATATTATCCAATTTAACACTACCTAGCTTACTAATTCCACTTTCTTGCATTGTTATACCATATAAAATATTGGCATATTCCATAGTCTTTTTTTTATGTGTAATAACAATAAATTGTGTTTTATCTTTCAACTTTAATAAATATTCTCCGAAGGCTTGAACATTTACTTCATCTAAAGATGCTTCTACTTCATCAAGCACACAAAAAGGCATTATTCGAGATTTTAAAATAGCAAATAATAAGGAAATAGCTGTAAAAGTTTTCTCTCCCCCACTTAATAAATTAATATTTTTTAATGTTTTTCCAGGAGGAGAGGCAATAATATCAATTCCTGTTTCTAAAATATTTTCTTTATCAGTAAGTTCCAATCTAGCTTCTCCACCTTTAAAAAGCTCTTTAAAAGTTTCTTGAAAGTTGTTTGCGATAACATTAAATGTAGTTAAAAATTCTTTTTGCATAGTTTTATCCATATCTTCAATGATATTAATTAATGTATTTTTAGCATTTACTAAATCATTGTGTTGATTTAGTAAAAATTCATATCTTTCACTTATCCTATCATATTCTGTAATAGCTCCGATATTAATAATTCCTAAATTTTTAATTTTCTTTTTTAAATCATTAACTTTAATTCTAGCATCTTTTTCTTCAATATCTAATTGGTATATACTTTTAGCTTTTTCATAAGTTATTGTATATTCTTCATTTAGAATATTAAGTAAATTATCTAGTTTAACATCATATCTATTAACTTCAATTTCCAAATTTTTAAGTAAATTATTGGTTTCTTGATATTGATTATTATCTTTTTTTAAGATGTATTCCATATTATCTAAAGTATCTTTTAATTCTATTTTTGTTCTATTTGCCAATTCAATTTTTTGATTTATTTCTTCTTTTCTTTTCTCCGCATTATAATACTTTTGAATAATTTCCTCTTCCTCATTAATTAGACTATCGTTAATAATATTATTAGTTCCTGATATTTCATTTAATATATCATGTAATCTATTATTGTTATTTTCTTTAGTTTCTTCTTTTTGTTTAATTGCTTCTTTTAATAACATCTTATCTTTATTTAGTAAATATAATTTATCAATAATGTTTGCTATTTTTTCATCTATAATGTTAATCTTATCTTCTAATAATTTAACATTTTCAAGGCATTCATTCTTTTTCTTTAATTTTTCTTCCAATTCATATTTATCTAGAATAATGTTTTTGCTTTTTAAAGTACCTCCAGTAAGCGAACCGCCGACGTGAATAATTTCACCATCTAACGTAACTACACGATAACTATGATTAATCATTTTACTAATTTTATTAGCTACTTCAATATTATTTACTATCAAAATATTACCAAGCAAATTTTTTAAGATATTATCATATTTATTATCATATTTAACTAAATTAGAAGCAATATCAATAAAACCATCAATCTTAACAGTATTAATTATATTATCAGGAATATATTTTGGTTTAATAACATTAATTGGGAAAAAAGTTGCTCTACCTAATTTGTTTTCTTTTAAATAATTTATAGCCTCTTTGGCACAGTTTTCATTTTCAACAACAATATTTGATATATTAGCAGAAAGTGCGATACTAATAGCTTTTGAATATAATTCCTCAACTTCTATTATATTGCCAACAGTATCATATATGCCGTTTAATTTAGGATTTTCCAATATTTTTTTAACAGAATAAGGTAAATTAGCATTAGATTCTATATTTTCTTTAAGTAAATCAATATCATTATTTAATCTATTTTCTAATTTTAATTGTATGTTTAATTTATTATTAATATCATCTTTTTCCTTTTTCAATTTATTATTATTTGCAGTTTCTATTTCAATTTTTTTATCTAAGTTTTCTAAATCTTGTAATTTTATTTTAATTTCTTCTTCTAAAATAGTAATATCATTTTTTAATTTATATTCTTCTTCTTTTAAAGAAATAATATTATTATGTAATTTATAATCTTCTACTTGATATTTTTGACGCTCTATTATAATATTTTTTTGGGATTTTAATTGCTCAGTTTCTTTGGTAATATCAATTAATTGTTGCTGTAATTCTTTTAATTGTTCTTCATTTTTAGTAATATCGACTTTTAATTTTATAATTTGCGTTTCATTTTTATTATTATCTACTTTAATATTTGTTAAATTATTAGATAATTTTTCTATTTCTTGTTTATTATGATGATATTTATCATTGATATTGGTAATGTCAGCAACGATTAAAGCTATTTCTAACTTTTTTAGTTGTTCTGATAATTCTTGATATTGAATAGCTGCTTCTCTTTGTTCTTTTAAAGGTACTATTTGTGTTTCTAATTCATTTATAATATCATTTACTCTAGTCATATTTTCATAAGTACGATCTAATTTTCTAAAAGCTTCTTCTTTACGTTTTTTATATTTAATAACACCTGCAGCTTCTTCAAAAATAATTCTTCTATTTTCTGGCTTACTATCTAAAATTTCTTCTATTTTTCCTTGTGAAATGATATTAAAGCTTTCTTTTGCAATTCCACTATCCATTAAAATATTATTAATATCTTTAAGTCTTACTTTTTCCCCATTTAAAAAATATTCATTAGTTCCATCTTTATATAATCTTCTTTTAATTGCTACCTCATCATAACTAATAGGTATATAATTATCTTTATTATCAAATATTAAAGTAACACTAGCTGCATTCATAGGATTTCTACTTTTACTACCAGCAAATATGACGTCTGTTAAATTATTTCCACGCAGAGATTTAATTGATTGTTCACCTAAAACCCATCTAATAGCATCCACTATATTGCTTTTTCCACTGCCATTAGGTCCAACTATCCCAACTATGCTATTGTCAAAATCAATTGTTATATTATCTGCAAAAGATTTAAATCCATGCGCAATTATTTTTTTTAAATACACAAAACAGCATTCCCTTCTAATTTCCATAAATAATTATAACAAATTTTTAATAAGAAAACAATCTTTGCGATTGTTTAATATTCATCAATATTATCTGTATATTCTATTTTTTCTTGACCATTTATTTTATAACACCATATTGCTTTGACATTATAATTTTTAATTACTTGCTTTCCTTTTTCTATAGGTAATAAGAATAATACAGTTGAAAGCATATCACCAGTTAAAATATCATCTGTAATAACTGTTACACTAACATTATCATTTTTTGATTTTATTGAGGTATCTTGGAAATATTCATTTTTATAAAAAGAATCATAAATACTTTTAGTAATAACATATTGATTTTTTACTTTCTGCATTTTCATAATTTTATTATTAAACGGGCTAACTAAAGCTACTGTATAATATTTTTTTGAATATGTATCCCCTGCTAATACTTGACTGTTAGAATTGATAAAAAATTTGCTGATTCCCTTTTCTTTTAGATATTCATATACTTTATTTATAGTATATCCTTTAATATATGGTTCAAGATAAATATTTTTGCTATTTAATTTATTGTTTTTAATCTTAATATCATCAAATTTTATAAAGCTCTTACTTTTATTATTTATATTAATTTTATACGTAATTAAATCTTTTAATTTATTTGATATACTTTTATTTTCATCTATACTTTGGACTTCTTTTAATATTTTTTTAGAATCCTTATATATTTTTTTAATATCATCTATAGCCTGATTTCCTTTTTTGACATTTGTTGTGTAAAGAGTAATATTAATGGTTTCGTTAAAAGCTTTAAAACTAGTTTTATACTCTTTAAATTTGCCACATCCTGTTATACAAGATAATATTAGCATAATTATTATAATTTTTTTATAATTCATTTTTTTCTCATTCCCTTATTATTTGCATTATAACTATTTAAAGCATGACTTTTTCGATAATCATTTAAATCTATAATATTACAAATTTCATCTTCAGATAAATTAGAATTGATAACTTTTTTTACAGAATCGTTTAATTCATTATAATTACTTAACGTTAAATAATAATCTTTTAAAACTTTTTTTATCGGATTTTTAACAGCATATTTTTTGTTGGCATAGTTTTTATCTAAGATTAAATTACCACCATTGGCATTAAAATAATCAATTAAGTTTTGATATGTATCAATTATATTGCCTTCCATCTTAAAATCAAAGAATTTTAAAATATCAGTAACTACTGTTTGCGTAGTATTATCTAAATATCTATATTTATAAACAATAAATGATTTATCGTTATATGCATAATTAAGATGAAGATCAAATGTATCAGTACTAAAGCATCCTATAATATTAAATTTATTTAATTGTTTATTTTTATAATAGATTTCAATAAATGTTTCATCATCTTTTTTAGTAAAACATAAAATGATTTCATATGTATCATTAATTGATATTTTCTTCACTTTCATCTTTTAAATCCTTCTTTTTTAATATATCTTTATATATATTAATAAGTTCAACCCCAACTTTTTTTACATCTCTTTCTTTTGCAACCTTATATCCGGCTTCTGTTAAATCTGGTAATTTCCCTTCTAATATTTTAATAATCTTTTCTTCAAATTCATCTACATCTTTAGCTTTATATACATTAACTCCATCTTCTAGCCATTCATCAAAAACAGGAATATCTCGAATAATAGATTTAATTTTCGCACTACAAGCTTCCAATATTGGGATTCCTTCAGTTTCTTCTAAAGTTGGAAATAGATATAAATCCGCACCACTATAAGCTTCTTTTAATTTGTTTGGTTCAACATAACCAGCGAACAATAGATTATCTAATTTAGTATTGACAGCTTGTCTAATTTTTATAGGAGAAGCTGCTAAAGGGGAATACCCAAACCAAATAAATTTGTATTGAGGTAATCTTTTAGCTAATTCTACAAAGTCTAAAATTCCTTTTCTTTCTATATAAAGACCTACCGCCATAATAATTTTATCATTCTTACTATAATTATATTCTTTTCGAAAATTTTTTCCTAAAGCATCATCGTGCTTAAAAAAATTAACGTCTACTCCATTACTAATCGCTTTAATTGGTTGGGTTAAACCATAACTTTCTAATAATCTTTTTGAATATGGTGTTGGAGTTAATATAACATCTCCTAAGGAATAACAAGTTACTAGCCAACTTTTAAATTGATGTGAAACTATGTTTGACCCAATAAACGAATTTTTAAAGTCTTCTTCTGTTGAATGTGCATGATAAACTACAATTTTCCCTTCTTTTTTAGCTTTTTTGGCAAATAAATATGATTTAGGGCCATAAAAGTTTATATGCAAAATATCATAATCATCATTTAAATCAGTTGTATATTCAACATTATTTTCTTTTAACGCTTGCATTTGATGCTTAATTGCCTTACCTAAACCCGATTTAGCAATAGCCTTCAAACCTTCAGTATATAACAATACTTTCATTAAATCACCAATTATATTATAACATGTTTACTATTGTTTGAAAAGATAATTTAACTTTCATTTTTAACTAAAATAACATCCTCTCCAATTTTTTCAATTTGTGACCATTTTATAAGAACTTCTCCATTATTTGAAAATCTTGAAATAATAAATTTATTTTTCTCAACAATGATTCCAGTAGAATTTCCATTAGAATCGATATTAATATCAATAATATTGCCAATTTTCTTACCGCTATTAACATTAATAATATCTTTATTCTGTAAATCAGAAAGACGCATAATACCACCTAATTAAATATATGAAATTCCAAGTTTATTATTAATTTTAAATACTATGCCTTTAATTAATTTATTTATAATAACAAAAAAAGGAATTATATTCCTTTTTTTCAGTCAGAGATTACTAAAGCTAACTGAACATGTGCGCATTTGATGATTACAATTAGAATGCGCTTGTATCCATATTAGTTGGATACAAATAAATAATATCATATATTTTATTATTAATCAACCCTTATTCGACATTTTTTTTAATTTTTTCTAAGCCACTTTTTTCTAATCTAGATATTTGAGCCTGAGAAATTCCAATTTCTTCTG
>CANPWK010000043.1 GCA_947584105.1 uncultured Bacilli bacterium | reverse complement strand
GTTTCTAGTATGTGTATTACTACAATAAATGCAATTATAAGAGTAGATAAGCAATCTATTGATTATAAACAGAGTGATGGTTATTTACTAATAACTATAAGTAAGCATAGTGATACAATTGATAAGTTAATAGATAATTTAATTGATTTATTAACTGAGTTAAAAGAACAATATGGAAAATATATAGAAATAAGGAGGTGCCATCTATGAAAATGATGCAATTAAATATTCAACTTTTTGCTCATAAAAAAGGTCAAGGATCTACAAAAAATGGTAGAGATTCAGAATCTAAAAGATTAGGTGCAAAAGCTGCTGATGGAGAATATGTTACTGGTGGATCTATTATATATCGTCAAAGAGGTACTAAAATCTATCCAGGTGTTAATGTTGGTATTGGTAGTGATGATACTGTTTATGCTAAAATATCAGGTTATGTTAAATTTGAACGTAAAGGTAAAAGTCGTAAACAAGTAAGTGTATATGAAAGTAGAGCGTAGGCTCTTTTTTAGTTTGACAAAATATGAAAAAATGATATAATCATAACTCAGGGGTGGATTATGGAATTTAAAAATAAAGAGGAAATGCTTAATACTATAAAAAATAATATGGAATTTTTGGATAGTGGTTCACAGGGAATGTGTTATCTTGATAGAAATACAAATAAGGTCTATAAAATTTTTTATAGTACTATAGACGATTATGATATTAAGTATAGTAAAGAAGAAATATTAAGATTTAATAATATTAAAAATAATACTTTTGTGTGGCCAATTGATTCTATTCAAGCAGCAGATGAAACAGTTGGTTATATTAATAACTATTGTAACTGTAAAGCTTTATATAAAATTAATCCTCTTAGAATTAATTTAGATAAATTTTATAATGCTATATTAAAAGTAAAAAAAGATATTAAAGTACTGTCAAATCAAGGAGTACTTACTTATGATTTAATGTATAACATTATGTATAGACAAGAATTTAAAATTATAGATTTTATGGAATTTAGCTATAGTAATAAAGACCCACAAACATTAGAAAAAATAAATAATAACAATTTTAATTATGAATTATATTATTTTTTAGTAGAAAGTTATTTTGATGATTTTATAAATAGCTATCCAATATTAAAAAATATGTATAAAAATAAAGATGGAGATATATTAGATTTTATAAATATATTTAAAAAGTACTTAGCGGAATATCTTGGATATGATATAAAAATTTTAGGAAGTGCTAAAAAATGTATGAATAAAACTAAACAAAAAGATTTAATATATCAAAGACTATATTAAATAATTATGATAACTCTCGTTTTAAATTTAAAACGAGAGTTTTATTAAATTATTAAAAATAAATGAATTTAAATATAATACTGTCTATTTTATGTTATAATTTAAATAGGTGGTATTATGGAAAAGATAGTAATGGTTGATGGTAATAATTTGCTTTTTAGAAGTTATTATGCTACTGCTTATAGTGGTAATTTTATGAAAAATAGTAAAGGGTTTCCTACTAATGCCCTTTATGGATTTACTAATATGATAAATAAGATAGTGAATGAAGAAAATCCTAAGTATATTATTGTAGCTTTTGATAAGGGAAAAACTTTTAGACATGATAAATATGATTTTTATAAAGGTAAAAGAGATGAAATGCCTAATGAATTGAAAATGCAATTTCCTGTTGCTAAAGAATTATTGACTAATATGGGAATTAAATATTATGAAATAGATAATTATGAAGCTGACGATATTATTGGTACAGTTGCTAAAATGTGTGATATGAAAAAATATCAAGGTTTAATAGTTAGCAGTGATAAAGACCTATTGCAATTAATATCTGATAATGTAGATATTAAGCTTTTGAAAAGTAAAGATTACATTAGATATAATTTAGAATCATTTAAAAAAGATTATGGAATTGAGCCTATTAATATCATAGATCTTAAAGCTCTAATGGGTGATAGCAGTGATAATATCCCTGGTGTTAAAGGAATTGGAGAAAAAACGGCTTTAAAGTTATTACAACAATATAAGACATTAGATGGAGTTTATAATAATTTAGATAAAATTAGTGGAGCGACTTTAAAAAAATTAGAAACAGATAAAGATAATGCTTACATGAGTTATGAGATTGCTACTATATATAAAGATGTACCATTGGAAATATCTTTAGATGATATGAAATATTTAGGTATTAAAGATTCCCTTTATGATATGTATAAAGATTTAGAATTTTATTCTTTTTTGAAAAATAAAGAAATTAATGAGGATATTAGTTATATAGAGATTAAAAATATTGAAGACTTAGTTGTTAAAGGTGATGCTGCTTTTTTCCTAGAACTTGATAATAGTAATTATCATAAAGCAAATATATTAGGTATGGGAATTTATGCCAAAAATCAAAGCTATTTTGTTAGTTTAGATATTTTAAAAAAGAATCCCAAATTTTTAGTTAATAATATTAAATATACTTATGATTTTAAAAAAAGTATGGTAGCTTTAAAATGGCAAGATATTGAACTTTCCAACGTTCAAATTGATATAATGTTGGCAGCCTATTTACTTGAATATAATGTTAAGGATGATATTAATTATTTAGCTTTAGAGATGGGATATGAAATAGATAATAGTGATATTAAAAAAGCTAGCGTTATGAAAGCTAAATTTATTTATGAAGTAAAAGATATGTTAATTGATAAACTTCATAAAGAAAATATGCTAGATTTATTTAATAACATTGAAATGCCACTTAGTATAGTACTTGCTGATATGGAATATACTGGTTTTAAGGTATCTAAAGATGTGCTTATTGATATGGGAGAGGATATTAAAAAGAAAATTGATAATATTAGTGGAAAAATTTATAATTTAGCTGATGCTGAATTTAATATATCATCTCCAAGTCAGTTAGGAAATATTTTATTTGACAAATTAAATTTACCCCATGGAAAGAAGAATAAAACTGGTTATTCTACATCAAGTGATGTTTTAGAAAAGTTAAAAGGAAAGCACCCAATAGTAGAACTTATAATTGAATATAGAATGCTTACTAAATTATATTCTGCCTATATTGAAGGATTAATCAATAGCATTTTTCCTGATGGTAGAATTCATACAATTTATACTCAAGCTATTACTAGAACAGGAAGACTATCATCAATTGAACCTAATTTACAAAATATTCCTATTAGATCAGAAGTTGGTAGATTAATTAGAAAAGCTTTTATACCAAGTGATAATGCAGTTATCTTAAGTAGTGATTATTCTCAAATAGAACTAAGATTATTATCACATATGGCTGATATAAAATCACTAAAAGAAGCATTTAATAATAATTTAGATATTCATGCTAAAACCGCAAGTGATATTTTTCATATAGATATTAAAGATGTAGATAAGAATCAAAGAAGAATGGCAAAGGCTGTTAACTTTGGAATTATTTATGGGATTAGTAGTTATGGACTTAGTGAAAATTTAAATATTCCAGTTAGTATAGCTAAAGATTTTATTGATAATTATTATAAAACTTATCCTGGTATTCAAGAATATATGGCTAAAACTATTGCTTCAGCTAAAGAAAAACAATATGTAACGACACTATTTAATCGTAAACGAACTGTAAGTGAAATCAATAATAAAAACTATATTATTAGATCAGCTGCTGAGAGAATTTGTCTTAATACTCCAATTCAAGGAACAGCAGCAGATATAATGAAAAAAGCTATGATTGATGTTTATCAAGAATTTAATAAAAGGAATTTAAAAAGTAAAATTCTAGTTCAAGTACACGATGAACTTGTAATAGATTGTAAATGTGATGAATTAGAAATTATAAAAAGTATCTTAAAAGATAAAATGAATAATGTATATAAATTATCTGTTCCTCTTGAGGTGGATATAAATTATGGTGATGATTGGTATCAAGCTAAATAGATAATAAGTTTTAAAAATGGATATAAACAAAAAAATTATAGTTAACTATAAGGAGGTATTTAAAAATGGATAGAAGAAATAAAAAATATATTTATAAAGATATACAAGCAAGATATTCTAAACTTATGTATAAAAATAGAAGAAAGATATTAAAAATTTTTAAAGAACAATATTATAACGAATTTCAATTAATTAAATAGGCTGCTTCATACTTAAAAACTAACAAAGCAATAAATAATTTTTTAAATATCTATAAATTATATCCGGAATTAGCAGAAGAATTAGTTTATGCAGAATTTGATTTTGATAATGATAAGTTTAAAATGCTATTAGATAGGTATGGTGAATATTTATTAATAAATAATACTCACAAAATCTTAATCATTGAATATGATAGTGATTTTTATAAGTTTGATAATTTTGATAAAGAATTTTGTAAATATGCTAAAAAATATCCAGAAGAATTTGAATTTTTACTTAATAATTATAATTTTTATATATATAGTATACAAAAACTAAAAGAAAAAAACATAGAATCAGAATTTATTTTAAAAAATATTAATAAATTAAAAATTTTAAAAGATTTAAAGGAATTTGATAATTTAACAGATGCTGAATGTAAAAAACTATTAAATTTTGATATAGAAAAAATTATAAATATAAAAAGTGTTTATAATAAAATTATAAACTGTGAAAAACCAGTGTCGAATGGAAAATTTACTTGGACTGATATTAAAAAGTTTTTACTTACTAATCCAACAGAAGATAATATTAACTTTTTAGATAATACTTTTAAAGAAGAAATAAAATATAACAATTTGAATAAGTATTTTAGAAATATAACAGATATGAAACAGATTAAAGAATTGATTATCTATTTTATAAATAATAATCATTCTATACAAAATTTAAAACAATATATTGAAGTATTGGTTTTTAAATTTGGTGGGGGATCTTTTATTGATTTTAAAATAGATGAACTGAGTAACGATAATTTAGATAATAGTTATCCTGCAAATATTAGAGATTACATCAAATTATATAATGAATTAAAGAATATTGATAATATTGATACATTGATGCAATATATAGAGAAACTAGAAAATTTTAAAATTTTAACTTATGATGAACTATGTGAATTTTTAATTGTAAATTATAATAAAAATTTAAATAAAATATTACTAAATCCAGAAAAATTAGAATCATTAAAGAATGTTAGTGTTCGATATCAACCAATTTCATATGAAGAAAATGGTCAGATAATAAATAAGAATGTTAAAATTATTACAATTAGAAATATACCTTTTACTTCTTTAAGTACATCTATTGGCAAGAAGCCAAGAAAGGCCTGTCTTACTGATGAACAATATAATTTTAATAATATGTTAGTAGATCATCCGAATTTATGGTTAAGTAATCCAAGCCATGGTACAAATTATATTTCAATGAGTGCCAATAAACATAATTTTTTTAAAACATTTGGTGATCGCGGTCAAATTATAGCTGGTTTTTGTAATATTAAAGATAAACAAATAAAACGAGCATTTAATAATGATGCTGGAACAAACATGGATGCTGGGACTGCTATATCTTCTTCTGCTAGTGATTTAGAATCTATTGATAAAATTACTAAACATTCAATTCCATCTTCATTAGGGAGTCATAAAAATTCTAAATCCTATTACAATGAAGTTATTTCTGATAGAGAAGGCATAATTCCAGATTATTTCTTTGGAGCTACTAGTATAAATAATGCTAGAATATCTCTTTCAACAGATAAAAGAAATTTAAAGTGGGCTGCTTACTTTGATAAGCCTATTATTGAAATTGATTGTGAAAGTTATTATAAAGAGGCTATTAAGAAATTTTATGATACTTTAGAAGAAATACGAAATAATCCATTGGTGCCTACTTTAGAGGATTTGAAAAAGTTAGAAGTATTAAAAGTAGAAGCAGAAACGTTTTATCAAGGGCATTTTATTGATTATTATGATATGATAATATCAGCAATAGATATGAAAGATAGAATCTGGAATTTAGAAAATATTAAAAGGTTAGAAGAAGTTATAAAAGCATTTAATGAAAACCTATCTCTTTATGATGTTAATGATTCTTCTCTTTTAAGAGAACAAAAACAATTAAAGGAAAAAGAGAGAATGGCTGCAATTCAAAGATTAACAGAAATTGTAAAGAATAAGCGTGTTGAACTTAATAATATTATGACTGATTCTTATACAAATATTTCAGATAGTGAGTATAGTAAAAAATAGTTATTAAATTCATACACTAAAATTAAAAAATTTTTCTTGATATTCTTCTAATTTTATAATATAATAATCTAAAGCGATGAAGAAGAGTAGTAATAAGTAGTTATTTATATAGAGAAAAAGTGGTTGGTGAAAACTTTTAAATAATCTTATGAACTTACTTTGGAGCCTCTTAGTAAAAACTAAGACGTAATATTGCGTTAAATAAATGAGTCATAAAATATTATGAAAGAAGAGTGGTACCACGAATATTTCGTCTCTTTAACATAATATTTTTTTAATATAAGGAGTTTTTATGAAAGAATTGATTATGTTTTTAATAACTTTTATATTTGTTTTTCTGGTATATTATTTATTTGCTATTAGAAGAAAAAAATATTTAGAAAAATTTATGAATGGAAAAGAAGTAACATATTTAAAATATCGCTATAAAATTAAAGTAAAAGATAAAAATAAGAAAAAAATAGCTATCATTATAGCATTATCTAATGCTTTTATAATAGCACTTACTTTAAGTATAGTAATGTTTGTTAAAAATTTTTATCTCGCTCTTTTATTAGGCGTTGTCGTAGTATTAATTTTAATTTTAGTTATCTATCATATAATAGGTACAATATTTAGAAAGTAGGGATAATATGTATAATTTTAATAGTATTGAAAAAAAATGGCAAAAATATTGGGATGATCATAAAACATTTGTGGCAGAAAATAATTCTAAAAAGAAAAAATTTTATTATTTGGTGGAATTTCCATATCCATCAGGATCTGGATTACATGTAGGGCATGTTAGAAGTTATACAGCTTTAGATGCAATGGCTAGAAAAAAAAGAATGGAAGGATATAATGTATTATATCCTATGGGTTGGGATGCTTTTGGACTTCCTGCTGAACAATATGCCATAAAAAATCATATTCATCCAAAAGAAGCTGTTAAAAGAAATATTGAAGTCTTTAAATCACAAATTAAATCTCTTGGAATCTCTTTTGATTGGAGTAGAGAATTTGCTACTACAGATCCTAATTACTATAAATGGACACAATGGCAATTTTTGAAATTTTATGAAAATGGTATGGCTTATAAAGCTAAAAAGGAAATTAATTGGTGTCCAAATTGTAAAATAGGTTTGTCTAATGAAGAGGCTGAAGGTAATGTTTGTGAAAGATGTGGCGGTCCAGTTGAAAAGAAAGAAAAAGAACAATGGATGCTTAGAATGAGTGATTATTCTGAGAAATTACTTGATGGTTTTAAACAAACAGAATTTATTGATCGAATTAAGACTGCACAAATAAATTGGATTGGTAAAAGTGTTGGTGCAAGTGTTAATTTTAAGTTAAAAGAAGTTGATTATGAGCTAGAAGTTTTTACAACTAGATGTGATACTTTATATGGTGTAACATTTATGGTTGTATCACCAGAACATAAAATGTTAAAAAAATTTACGGATAAAATAGAGAATATTGAGGAAGTAAAAAAGTATCAAGAAAATGCAGCTAGAAAAACTGAAATTGAAAGAACTGATGTTACTAAAGATAAAACTGGTGTAATGATTAAAGGCCTTTCTGCTATTAATCCGATTACAGGAAAAGTAATTCCAATTTGGATTAGTGATTATGTCTTAACTAATTATGGTACTGGGGCTATTATGGCCGTACCAGCTCATGATAGTCGAGATTATGAGTTTGCTAAGAAATTTGGTATTGATATTATTCCTGTTATTGAAGGTGGAGATATTACTAAAGAAGCTTATACTTTAGATGGAATTCATATTAATTCTGGAATTTTAAATGGTTTAGGAAAAGAAGAATCTATTGAAAAAATGCTTGATTATTTAGAAAGTAATGGTATTGGTCACAAACAGATTAATTATAAATTACAAGATTGGGTATTTTCTCGTCAAAGATTCTGGGGAGAACCAATACCAATGGTTTATTGTGATGATTGTGGTTGGGTTCCTGTTAATGAAAAAGATTTACCAGTAACTTTGCCAGATGTTACATCTTATGAACCAACTGATGATGGGGAAAGTCCACTTGCTAATATTACTGATTGGGTTAATACTAAATGTCCAAAATGTGGTAAACCTGCTAAAAGAGAAACGGATACAATGCCTAACTGGGCTGGCTCTAGTTGGTATTATCTAAGGTACATGGATCCACATAACAATAAAGAATTTGTATCAATGGATGCCTTAAAATATTGGAATATGGTAGATTACTATAATGGTGGTATGGAACATGCTACAAGACATTTATTATATGCAAGATTTTGGCACAATTTCTTGTATGATCAAAATTTAGTACCATATAGTGAACCATTTAAAAAAAGAGTTGCTCATGGTATGATTTTAGGTAGCAATGGCGAGAAGATGAGTAAATCTAAAGGTAATGTAGTAAATCCTGATGACATGGTTAAGGAATATGGAGCTGATGCTTTAAGATGTTATGAGCTATTTATTGGCGATTATACAATGGATGCATCTTGGAGTGAAAATGGTCTTAAAGGTTGTAAGAAATTTTTAGATAGAATTTATCGTTTAGGAGAAAATTTAAACAATAATGATTCGTATACAAAAGATTTGGAGGTTTTAATTAATCAAACTATAAAAAAAGTTACTGATGACTTAGAAAATATGAAATATAATACAGCTGTTTCATCTTTAATGATTTTACTAAATGAATTTGAAAAGATGAATAGTATTACTAAACAAGATTATCGTATTTTACTTCATTTATTGAATCCTATTAGTCCACATATTACAGAAGAATTAAATGAAAAATATAATTTAGGAAAAGTATTATGTGAATCAAGTTGGCCAGTATATGATGATAGTAAATTAGAAAATGATACATTTACTATGGTTGTTCAAGTAAATGGTAAAGTTAGGGGAAAAATAGATGTTTCATCATCTGTTGATAAAGATACAATGCAAAAAATGGCTATGGAAATAGAGAATGTAAAAGTTCATACTTTAGGAAAAGAAATAGTAAAAATTATTGTAATTCCTAAAAAAATAGTTAACATAGTAGTAAAATAAAAAATCATTATCAAATATTCATAAGATAGAAATAAAGGTTATTTAAACCTTTTTCTTTGCGTTTTTTTTAATTTATGCTATAATTATTTAGAAGGTGGTAACATGGTAAAATACGATGAAAGTTCAATAAAAATCCTAGAAGGTTTGGAAGCTGTTAGAAAAAGACCAGGTATGTAT
>CANPWK010000042.1 GCA_947584105.1 uncultured Bacilli bacterium | reverse complement strand
ATAATATCTATTAATATTGTTAAAGCAGAAAATTATAAAACGGGAGAATTAGTTAGTTATAAAAATATTAAGTTTTACGTTGTAAGTGATGAAGGTGATTATCTAACCCTATTAAAAGCAACACCACTTACAGTTGATGAAGTAAATAAATATGGTAATGGCCATGTTAATGTAAAAATTGATGAATATTACAAAAATCGTGGAGTTGAAGAAGGAAAAGCTTATGACTTACTAGGTTATGGATATGGAGGAGCAGCTTATTATTCCAGTGATAATTGTTATGCTTCTAATCATGAGAGTGATTGTAAATTCGATTACAATGAATCTGATATTAAATATATTGTAGAAAATTGGTCTCAAAAGGTATTAGACCAAAATGATTTAAATGGTGTAGATATAAATATTGGTAGTATCGATAGTGAAGAATCTAGTATTCATAATTATAAAGTAAGATTAATTACTAAAGAAGAAGTAGAGAAAAATTTTAGTGCTAGTTGGGTAACCCGTTATTGGTATTGGACTATGAGCTTTAAAGAAAGTGGTGTATATGCTTTGCCTTTCTATTTCTTATATCATAATAGTTGGAACTTACCGAATTATGCTACATATTATTCTCGTATGGTAAGACCAGTAATTCATTTAAATAAGAATTCAAGTATAACTAAAATAAAAAATAATTTAAAAGATATCAATGATACTGAATTTAAAATAGGAGATATAATAGAATATAACGGCAAAGAATTTTATGTATTAAAAGATGCTAGTAAGACAGATGATAAATTAACATTAGTAACTAAAATGCCATTATCTTATGAAGAATTAAATAAAATGGATAGAGGCAGTAATACATTAATTGGAAATAATTTAGAAGATGGTAGTAATTATCATCCGGGATATGTTTATTATTATTATCATCCAACTATTTGTTATGAAGAGAAGTCTGAACGAAATAGTAAAGGATGTGATACTAATTATGATAAGTCGCTTATTAAACCAATAGTTGAAAAGTGGGCAGGACAATTTTTTGATAAAGAATTAACGGAAGATAAATTAGGATATAAGGCAAGACTATTGACGATAGATGAATTGAAAGAAAATTTAGCTTACATTGGAAGAGGTAATGGTTCAAATGTTTATATAACTACGACAGAATATTATGAAGTATCAGAAAAGACACCATTTATTTTAGAAAATTGTTTTACAATGTCACCAGTATCAGATTCAAATGTTGAAATATATGCAATTAGAGAAAATGGTAATATAAGTGCAGATGATGTATTTGATAATCATGGCATCTGTCCTGTAGTTACAATAAAAAAACAAGTAGCTAGTGATGATAAGATAAATAATCAAGATAAAATAAATGATCAAGATAATGACAATAAAAATTTTATTGAAAAAATATTTGTTCCAAATACCTTACTAAAAAATCCTATCTTTATAGCGGTATCAGGAATTATATTAATAGTAGCTGCTACTGTAATAGTAAGTTTAACCTTGAAAAAGAAAAATAATAAAAAAAATAAATTATGATATTTATGAAAGGCATAATTATCAATTCATTTGAAAATATGACAAAAGAAATTATAATATAAATATAATTAAATATGAAAAGTAAATTAATTCTTTAAAACAATTTACTTTTTTTATGTTTTATTATATAATTTTTATAGATTAACTTTGGAGGTATTATGGAAAAACAAAACAAACAAATTACATCAAGGGATGTTGATTTTGCAAAGTGGTATACCGATATTGTAAAAGTTGCTCATTTAGCAGATTATTCAGCAGTTAAAGGATGTATTATAATTGAACCTAATGGGTATGCTATATGGGAGAAGATGCAATCAATATTGGATAAAAAATTTAAAGAATTAGGCCATGTTAATTGTCAATTGCCTTTACTAATACCAGAAACATTATTAAATAAAGAAAAAGAACTTGTTTTAGGTTTTGCTCCTGAGGTAGCTTGGGTTACTATGGGTGGTGAAAAACAGTTAGATGATAGATTATGTATAAGACCTACAAGTGAAACGTTATTTTGTGATTATTATAAAGATCACATTCATTCTTATCGTGATTTACCAAAATTATATAATCAATGGTGTAATGTTTTAAGATGGGAAAAAGAAACTAGGCCATTTTTACGTAGCCGAGAATTTTTATGGCAAGAAGGGCATACAGCTCATGCAACTAGTATAGAAGCAGAATTAGAAACTAGACAAATGATTGAAGTATATAAATGGTTTTTTCATGATATTTTGGCAATTCCTTCTATTGTAGGTAAAAAAACAGAAAAAGAAAAATTTGCTGGTGCTGAATATACATTAACTAATGAAGCTTTAATGTATAATGGTGTTGCACTTCAAGCTGGTACTAGCCATTATTTTGGGCAAAAATTTTCTAATGCATATGGAGTTAAATTTATTAATAAAGATAACAAGGAAGAATTTGTTTACCAAACATCTTGGGGAACAACAACTAGAATGATTGGCGGTCTAATAATGGTTCATAGTGATGATTATGGCTTGGTACTGCCACCAAGAATTGCTCCAAAGCAAGTAGTTATTATACCTATTGGTGATAATGATGCCCATCTTTTAGCTCAACAGATAAATGATAATTTATTAGAACATGATATTGTATCTTATATTGACGATTCTGATAAATCTCCTGGATTTAAATTTGCTGAGGCTGAAGTTAATGGTATTCCAATTAGAATTGAAATAGGTTCTCGTGATTTAAAATTGAATAAAATTACTTTTGTTAGACGTGATACTTTAGAAAAAATAGAAGTGTCAGTTGATACTGATATTGTAAAATATGTTAAAGATCTTATGAATAAAATACAAACAGATATGTATAATAAAGCAAAAGCAAGAAGAGATAATATGACATTTGAGGCACACAATTTAAAAGAAGTAGAGGATATTATGAATAAACAGCCTGGATTTATTAAGGCTATGTGGTGTGGATGTGAAGAATGTGAACTTAAAATGAAAGAAATCCGTGGTACTAAATCTAGATGCATTCTAGAAAATTCTAAAGCGATTGATGATAAATGCGTTGTATGTGGTAAACCTGCAAAAGATTTAGTAGTATGGGGAATACAATACTAAATATTATATATTAAAAATTTTTAAAGATAATTAAAAAGGAGAATAAATATGGATGAAATTTTAATGAATGCTGAATTTAAAATGACTGAAGCAGTAGAAAATATGGAAAAAAGATTTTTAAATATACGTGCTGGCCGTGCTAATCCTGCAATATTAGATGGAGTGATGGTTAATTATTATGGTGCTTTGACTCCAGTAAAGCAGCTTGCAACAATTAGTATACCTGAGGCAAGACAATTATGTATCAAACCATATGATAAAAGTAGTATAAGTGCGATTGAAAAGGCTATATATGAATCAAATATTGGACTTACGCCTAATAATAATGGAGAGATGATTATATTAAATATTCCTGCACTTACAGAAGAAACTAGAAGAGGATATGTAAAACAAGCAAAAGAATATTCAGAAGATTGTAAAATTGTCCTTAGAAATATAAGACAGGATGCTAACAATGATATTAAAAAGGAAGATTTAACAGAAGATGATAAAAAAAGCGCTCAAGATGATATCCAAAATCTAATTAATAAATATAATAAAATAGTTGATGAAAAATTTAAAATAAAAGAAACAGAATTAATGAGTGTTTAGTTCTTTTTTCTTTATGAGGTGGTTATGCAAAAAATAAAAGAGATTAAGGAAAAACATGATAAGGCTAAAAAAATAAATTACAATAATTTAAACGACATTATATTAATTGCTAAAAATTTATTAAAATTATTCTTTATTGTAATGGTAGTTCTTACTATTTATATAACAGTTCAAGTTTGTAAAGATTTAAAAGTTTTTAATATTCTGTTAACGCTCTTATCAATTTTAAAACCATTTTTCATAGGTATAATTATTGCGTGGTTAGTTAATCCAATTGTTAATTTTTTAGAAAAAAAAGGTATTAAAAGATTAATTGGAGTTACTATTTCTTATGTCATATTAATTGCGACCTTATTTATTATAATTTATAGTATTATTCCGGTTGCTTACAATCAGCTTAAAGATCTATCATCATCAATTCCTACTATATTAGATAATGTAAAAAATATCATAGATAATACATTAAATAAACTTAATATTGACATTATCAATGTTGCAGATTTAAAAAGAAAAATATATGAAAGCATAAGTATTTTTACAAATAATTTTTATAGTTCCCTACCAAATATGGCTGTCAATATTACTAAAAATATTATTGCCGGTACTGGAACTCTATTATTGGGCTTATTAATTGGATTTTTCTTACTGTTAGGATTTAATAATATTGGAGATTCTTTATTAATATTTATTCCTAAAAAATTCCATCAAGATACTAAACATTTATTTTATAAAATGACTAAAGCATTGAGAGGATATGTTAATGGTGCTATATTTGATGCGACAATTATTTTTGTAGCATGTTCTATTGCATTTCTAATTATTGGTGTAAAATCTCCTATTTTATTTGCTTTGTTTTGTGGAATTATGAATGTAATACCATATGCTGGCCCATACATAGGAGCAGTTCCTGCATTAATTGTTGCTTTTTCTCAATCTATGTCCATTGGTATTGCTGCAACTATTTCTATTATTATAATTCAATGTTTAGAAGGAAATATTTTATCGCCAATTGTTATGAGTAAAACTACTAAGTTACATCCCGTATCAATTATTGTAGGACTTTTAATATTTGGACATTTTTTTGGAATTATAGGGATGTTATTATCAACTCCGATTATTAGTGTTGTAAAAGTAATATTGGAGTTTATTGATAGTAAATTGCATATTTTTAGTGATGTGGAGGATTTATGAAAATATTTTTAGTTAGTGGAAAAGCTCATTCTGCTAAAGATACCTTTAGTTTGCAAATAAAAAAATATTATGAACTTAGAAATAAAAAAGCAATTAAGATTCAAATATCATCTTGTATTAAGGAATATGCTAAAAACATTATTAATTGGGATGGTAAAGAAGAAAGTAAACCAAGGGAATTTTTACAATATTTGGGTACAGATATAATTAGAAAAAAGATTGATCCATTATTTTTTATAAGAAGAATAATTGAAGATATTAAAGTATATAGTTATTATTTTGATGTCATTATTGTATCTGATGTACGATTTAAAAATGAAATTGAAAGTATCAAAAAAAGTTTTAGTTCAGTATATTCAATTCATATTACAAGACCTAATTATGATAATCATTTAACTATTGAACAGAAAAATCATCCACTAGAAACAGATTTAGATGATTACCATGAATTTGATTATGAAATAATTAATGATGCTACAATAGAAGATTTAAATAAAAAATGTGAAGATTTAATGAAGGTGATAAAATGAATTTAAGAGATTTATATATTAATTTTTTTGTAAGTAAGAATCATGTACAAATTCCATCTAGTCCGGTAGTTCCAGAAAATGATCCCTCTGTATTATTTAATACTGCAGGTATGCAACCTTTGATTCCATATTTAAAGGGAGAAAAACATCCACTAGGAACTAGACTTTGTAATTATCAAAAATGTATTAGAACTAATGATTTAGATGAAGTTGGTGATAAAACCCATCATACTTTTTTCGAAATGCTAGGTAACTGGAGCTTAGGTGATTATTTTAAAAAAGATAGTATTAATTATAGTTTTGAATTTTTGACCAAAGTGCTAAAGATTCCAACAACTAAATTAGCTGTATCAGTATTTAAAGGAAATAAATTAGTTGAAGCTGATAAAGAATCTGCACTTATATGGGAAGAATTAGGAATTTCTAAAGGGCATATTGCATATTTAGATGAAAATAACAATTGGTGGCCTAATATGGAATTAACAGGTCCTTGTGGACCTGATACTGAAATTTTCTATTTTCGCAGTAATGAGGAAGTTCCAGAAATATTTGATCCAGAAGATGATAGATGGGTAGAAATATGGAATAATGTATTTATGCAATATATACACAATATAGACAATACATTTACACCATTACCTCAAAAGAATGTTGATACTGGTATGGGGTTAGAACGAGTTCAAGCAATACTTGACGGAGTTTTAGATAATTATGAATCTAGGATTTGGAAAGACATAATTAAAGTTATCGAGGAAGTGTCAAATAAAACATATGAATCTAATAAAGTAAGTATGCGAATTATTGCTGATCATATTAGAACAGCTGTATTTATAAGCGCTGATTATGCATCTATTAAACCAAGTAACACAGATCAAGGTTACATATTAAGACGACTTATTAGAAGGGCTATAAGACATGCTAAAAAGTTAAATATTGATATTAATAGTAATTGGGAAGAGAAAATTGCTCTTGCAATTATAAAACAATATCAAAAGTATTATAAAGAATTAGAAGAAAATAAACAAGTAGTATTAAATGTACTTAAAGATGAAAAAAATAAGTTTAATAAAACCTTAGAAAAAGGATTAAAAGAATTTGATAAAATCATTAGTAATTTAGAAAATAATACAATTAATAAAGATTTAGCATTTAAATTATATGATACTTATGGATTCCCTATAGAATTAACAATTGAACTTGCAAATGATCATAATTTAAAAGTAGATTTGGAAGGTTTTAAAGAAAAATTTAAAGCTCATCAAGAACTTTCTAGGACAGCTTCGGTAGGTAAATTTAAAGGTGGCCTATCATCACAAGGTGAAAAAGAAACTAAATATCATACAGCAACACATTTATTAAATGCTGCTTTAAAGAAAGTAATTGGAAATGATGTTCATCAAAAAGGTTCAAATATCACTTCAGAAAGAATGCGTTTTGATTTTTCTTGTGATCATAAATTAACTGATGAAGAAAAGAAAAAAGTTGAATCATTAGTTAATGAATGGATTAATATGGATTTAGAAGTTTCTAAAGAAGAAATGCCTAAAGAAAAAGCTATTGAAATAGGTGCAGAACATCAATTTATTGAAAAATATCCTGATATAGTTACTGTATATAAAATAGGAGATGTTTCATTAGAAATATGTGGTGGTCCTCATGTAAAAAGTACTAAATGCTTAGGACATTTTAAAATAAAAAAAGAAGAAGCAAGCAGTGCTGGAGTTAGAAGAATTAAAGGAATTTTAGATGACGATTAATTTATGTAATTATATTAAAGCTTTTAATAGTTTTAATAGATGAAAATAATTAAAAGATAAAAATATTTTAGAAATTGGACAGTTTTTAAAAAAACGCTTGACTTTTAACAGCTTTTGTACTAACATATGTGGCAGATAGGGGGACTTATCAATTCATAAAAGGAGGAATATTATGAAGAGAATTTGCCAAATGTTTGTATTTGCATTTGCAATGTTAACGGCAACAATTTATGTAAAAGCCCAAACTGTTGTTGAAGTTAACGATTGGGATCAATTAAAGAATTGTTTGGTCGCAAAAGATGCCCAAACTTGTAAATTAACCCAAAATATTGAAACTGGCAGTGGGAGTAGTTTTGATGCATTCTTAAAAAATGTTGATGAAAAAACATTAGACATTCAGGGCTACACTTTAAAATTACCTATAGCTATTTATACCAATTCAAAATTAAATATTACTGGTACAAGTGCAGGTAAAATTATAGCTCCAGATAGTGAAGCCGACATTGCTCTTATGGCTATGCAAGGTGGAATTATTAATATTGATAATATTACAGTAGAAGCATCTAAAAAAACGGAAGGACAAGTTATTGCAGTAGCAGGTATAAATAACCATTTAACTATAGGAAAAAACGCTACTATTATAGGAAAATATGGAATTAATATTCAAAACTATAATGACAATATTGAAAATGGAGCCAATAATTCTATAGTTGATATTTATGGTACCATTGAAGGTTTTGCGGAACGTGGGCTACCAATTACTATTAAAGGTGATATTACTGGTACTAATCATACTATAAGCAACAATGCTCCAACTATTAATATTTATGATGGTGCTAAATTAATTGGGCATGATGCACCTGCAATTTATGGAGCAGGATATGGATTTTGGAATATTAAAGGTGGATATTTAGAAGGTGCTGAAGCTCTTTCAATTAAATCAGGTGTATATAATATTAGTGGTGGTACTTTAAAAGCTAATGGACAATTTATTGAAACACCACAACCACAATCAAATGGAGAAGAAAGAACCGGGGCTGCTATTAGTGTTACAACTAATAAAAGTTATGATGGTCATGTAAAAATCAATGTGACTGGTTCTAATACTAAAATTGAAAGTGAAAATGGTTATGCTATTTTCGAAGGAGTAACTAATGCTTTAGATAATAGCCAATCAGCCTTAGAAGAACTAACTATTACAGATGGTATATTCGTTGGAAAAGCTAATAGTGAAACTGCTATTAAATTAAATTCTAAGGATAGTTTAACGGATAAAATTAATATTACTGGTGGTAAATATAGTTCAAATATTAATGAATATTTAAATACTAAAGATAATGAGAATTATTCACAAAAACTTAATGGCAGTGTTGTAAAACTTATAACAATTAAATTCGATAATAAGGAATATAAAATCGGTGAAGGAGAAAAATGGTCTTCTGTAAATGGTAATAATGATTATACCCAAGGCCTTGTTAATTTACAAAAAGCATTAGCTATATATAGTAGAAAAGCTAATTTCTCTAGATTTGTAAATAGTAACGGCGAAACTGTTTCTAGAGATACACAATTTTTTGAAGATACTACTATCGATGTTAAATATTTTATAACTATAACATATAAAGGCCAACAATATAAAGTTGAAGTTGGAGAAGCTTGGAAAGATTATAAATCATCTAAATCATCACAGGCTTTAAAAGATTTACAAAAAGCATTAGCTAATAAAGATGAAAATGGTAGAAAATTTGTAAAATTCATTAACGTTAAAACAGGTAAAAAGATAGATAAAAATACTAAATTAACTGAAGATATGGAACTTGTTGCTATTTATCAAGCTACTATTAACTTTGATGGTGAGGATTTTACTATTGAATATCAAGAAGGAACATCTGTAAAAATTGGTGATGCTAAAAACGCTAGTGGTCAAACACTAAGTGATAAAATGAAATCTTTAAAAAAGAATGTTCCTAATAATAAAAATAGTGTATACTTTGTAGATGAAGCAAATAATCGTGTATATAATACAACTTTAACTGATAGAAATATGAATATTAAAAGTCAATATACAGTTAAAGTAGAAATTGAAGGAAAAACAGTTACACCAAAAGAAGGTACTTTAATAAAAGATGTAAAAGTTTTATCAGATATAGCTGAAGATGATCATTTCTATTATTTTATAGATAAAGATGGTAACCATTATAATATAAATGATAAATTAAACAGTAATGTTAAATTAACTGCAGTTTATAAAGTTACAATAAAAGTAAATCCAGTAGATGATGTAAGTATTGGTGTAGGATATACAACTAAATATGGAA
>CANPWK010000041.1 GCA_947584105.1 uncultured Bacilli bacterium | reverse complement strand
ACTCTTTTCATAATCACAATTAGAACATTTAATCTTTTTACCTTTAATTAATAACATATTCTTGCATTCATCACATAATTGACCAGTTGGTTTATCCCAATATGCTGTCTTACATTTAGGATAATTATTACATCCATAAAATATTTTGCCTCTTTTACTTCTTTTCAATACTATTTTACCATCACAATTTGGACAATCACATATAATTTGTTCCTCATTATTATTTTTAATATATTTACAATTAGGATAATTACTACAAGCTGTAAATTCTCCATATTTGCCATTACGAATAACTAAAGGATGATTACACTCAGGACACATTTCTCCAGTTTCTATTACTTCCTTTTTAGGCATATTTTCAAAAGCTTTTTCCACACTTGGTTCAAAATCATTGTAAAAATCTTTTAAAGTTTTAACATAATCCTTTTTTCCTAAAGATATTTTATCCAAATCATCTTCCATATTAGCTGTATATTCTACGTTAATTATATGGGCAAAAAATTCTTGCAATTTATCTGTAATTTCTATTCCGACCTTAGTTGGAACAAATTTTTTATCTTCCAATATAGCATAGCCTCTTTTTTTTATAATATCCATTGTTGTGGCATATGTACTTGGTCTTCCAATTCCTAACTCTTCCATTTCTTTAATGAGTTTTGCTTCCGTGTAACGAGCTGGTGGTTTAGTAAAATGTTGTTCACTAATAATTTCTTTTGACATAATAGTATCAGTTTTTATTTCTGGTAAAATTACTTCTTTATTATCTTCATAATCACTATATACTTTCAAATAACCATCAAAAGATATTATTTGGCCAGTTGTTTTAAATTGATAATTATTATTATCTAAAATAATAGTTGTATTAATTGTTCTAGCACTTTTCATTAGACTAGCTAAAGCTCGATAATAAATTAGACGATAAAGTTTATATTCATCATTAGATAGATAACCTTTGACACTTTCTGGTGTTCTATTTATACTAGTAGGACGAATAGCTTCATGTGCATCTTGAACATTTTCTTTTTTCTTTGATATTTTTACACTACCAACATATTCTTGACCATATTTATCATTAATAAATGCATATGTTGATTTTATAAACTCATCTGATAATCTAATTGAATCTGTACGCATATAAGTTATTAAACCAACTACCTCATCCCCTAAATCAATACCTTCATATAATTTTTGAGCAATTTGCATTGTTTTTTTAGCACTAAAATTAAGTTTATTACTGGCATCTTGTTGTAATGTACTAGTAATAAATGGCGTCTTTGATTGTTTTTGTTTTTCTTTTTTTTGAATATCTAGAATATGAAATTCTTGATTTAACTTGGCTAAAATATCATCCTTCACTTCGGCTGATGTAATTTTAATGTCTTTATTATTATAACTAAATAAGTCTGCTTTAAAAGCATCAAATACTCCAGTAATAGTATAATATTCCTCTGGTTTAAATTTTGCAATTTCTCTTTCTTTATCTACAATTAATTTTAAAGCAACACTTTGTACCCTACCAGCACTACTTCCATTGGTCTTTGATTGCATCAATTTACTTAATCTAAAGCCAATAATACGATCTAATATTCTTCTAGTTTCTTGACTATTTACTAAATTATTATCAATTTTTCTAGTATGTTTAAAAGCTTCTATAACTGCATTTTTAGTAATTTCATTAAAAACTACTCTATCATAATCCTTATCCTTTAATCCTAATACATCATAAAGATGCCAACTAATAGCCTCTCCCTCACGATCGGGATCGGTAGCAAGATAAACGTGAGAAGAATTTTTGACTATCTTTTTAAGTTCATCAACTACACTTTTTTTCCCCTTCATCATAATATAATTAGGTTTAAAATCGTTATCTATATCTACACCAAAACCAAATTTACCACTAGTTGAAAGATCTCTAACATGGCCTTTTGAAGATAATACTTTATAATCACTACCCAAATATTTTTCAATTGGTTTGGTTTTACTAGGCGATTCGACAATAACTAAATTTTTTGGCATAGTCCACTTCCTTTTCTATTTATAGTTTATACACGAAAAAAAGTTTTTTGTCAAATTAAATAAAATTTATAAATGTATATCTTATTTATTAATTTTATTCATATTATTTAATTAACTTAATATAATCTAATAGAAACAGGAGGACATATGATAAATAAAAAAAGTTTATGGTTTTTAACATTGTTTAGTTTAATATTAGTATTAAGTGTCTATTATATTACTATGCCTAGTGAATTAATGCTAACACAAAATAGTTCTAGTGAAAAAACTGATAAAAATAGCAAAAAAAGTAACGAATCTAATGATGATAAGGTAGCTGTTGAGCAAACTAGTACTTTAACTGCAATGCGTGTTGAATCAGATAACGCAATGAACGATGAATTAAATTCATTACAAGTAGTATTAAATGATGAAAAATCTACAGTTGAAGAAAAAAATGAAGCATATGAAAAAATTAAAAAAATAAATAATAATCGAGCTGAAGAAGAAACTTTAGAGAAAAAAATAAAAAAAGATTTTAATTTAGAGGCATACATAAAAATTGAAAATAACAACATCAAAGTTATAATCAATAGCAATGAACATGATACAAGTTTAGCTAATAAAATTATGCGAAGTATTCAAAGTAACTATGATACTAATAAATATATTACTGTCCAATTTCAAAAGTAGCTATCATTCTACTTTTTTAGGCATTGATAAGAACCTTTACCTTATTTCCTCATAAAATAATATGAGAAAAAATATAAGCCACTCTATCGAGGAAGTGAGGTATGTATGAATAAAAGTATTTTAACAAAAAGAGAAAAGCAAGTATTTGAACTACTAATTTTAAATAAAACAACTAAAGAAATTGCTTTAAATTTAAATATCAGTGAGAAAACTGTTCGCAATCATATATCAAATGCTATGCAAAAATTAGGGGTTAAAGGACGTGCTAGTGCAGTTGTAGAATTATTAAGATTAAATGAAATATCACTATAAAGTGCATTATTCAGCACTTTTTTTCATATTATTTTATAGGTGATTTTATGATCAAAAGAATGTCTTTAAAAAAAATATCAATATGTATTATTGCCCTATTTGCAATTTTTCTTTTTTATCTGTTTCCAACTAATGAAAAATTAAAAGTAAATAAAGAATTAAATTATGTTGAAGATGATAAAAATTTAAACACTATTTTTCTTATTGATTCTAATAATTATTTAGCTAAAACAAGCATAGATTTAGATGATAAAACTATTAAAAATAAAGCTATTAAATTATTAACTGCACTTATAAATGATGAAAAATATGCAGATAAAATTCCAAATGGATTTAAAAGTATCATTCCAAATGATACTAAAATACTTAATTTAGAATATAAAGATGGGGTTATAAAGGTGGATTTTTCTAAAGAACTTATGGATACCAACAAAGAAAACGAAGAAAAAATTATTGAAGCTATTGTTTATACATTAACTAGTATAGATAAAGTAAAATACATTATTATTTACATGGAAGGAGAAATATTAACAAAACTACCCCAATCTAATATAAATTTACCAAGTACATTAGACCGCAATTTTGGAATAAATAAGGAGTATAATTTAACAGGTTATAAAAATATTTCTAAAACTACCATTTATTACGTAAATAAATATAATAATAAAGAATATTATGTCCCTGTTACTAAAATAAGCAATGATGGAAGAGAAAAAGCAGAAATTATAATAGAAGAATTAGGAAATAATAAAACATATAATACTAATTTAATGAGTTATTTAAATAGCAATACAAAAATAGTATCATTAAATGAAGCCAATAATCAATTAGTAATTGACTTTAATGATAAAATTTTTAATGATAAAGATTCAAATACTATATTAGATGAAGTTATCTATACTATTTCTTTATCTATATTAGATAATTACAATGTAGATTCTGTTATATTTACAGTAAACGATCAAGAAATTTATAAAAGTAAATGAAAAGGCTTGAATAAATTTCTTTTTTGTTGTATAATTTTTATTGTTCAGATGTCTCAGTAGCTCAGCTGGATAGAGCATCGCCCTTCTAAGGCGAGTGTCAGGGGTTCGAATCCCTTCTGGGACACCATAAGATAATAACTTGCTAATGCAAGTTTTTTTTTAATGCTTTTTAAGGAATTTATTCACCTTAAAATATAGTCAACTTTTATTTTAATCACAACTTTTTTTAAAATGGTTTAAAATGATCTCAACTAATTTTAATTATTTTAAATTAAAGTCATTAATATTATTATACCCTTTGATGTCCTAATGCTCAACTGGATATAAAAATCCACTTCCCCCAAAATACTATTTTTTAAAATTAAAATTTTTTATATTAGTTAAATAATAATCAACAATTTTATTAACTTGCTAACTAGTATTATATATGATATAATAAATCCAATTAAAAGAGAGATTTAAATATAGAAGATAACTGTCGTATAAAAAAATAGATGTGAAATTACTTTTTCTTAAATGTAATATCACTTAATCATAAATTTAGATTTTCCATGAAAAATGAGGAATTAACTATAGCATTAGATATAATAGGGATTGATAAACACTGTATATATTAAGTAATATATATAAATCAATTGAAAGGTGGGTAAATTATGAAACCAATAATAATACAAGGAGCTTTATATTCAGAGATAGATTATTTAATAGATGCTATAAAACCTAAAAAAATAGAATATAATAATTTTATTTTTTATGAAGGCTCATATAATAATTATCCTGTAATTATAAGTAAAACAAAAATAGGAGAAATAACAAGTTCCATTGCTACCGTTTTAGCAATAACTAAATATAATCCATTATTTATAATTAATCAAGGAACAGCGGGCGCTTGTAATAAAAAAATAAATAAAGAAGATATAGTAATTGCTGAAGATGTCTATTATCTATCACAATTTTCTATGTCAAAATATAAAGAGACAGATCCCATTAATCCTTGGAAAAACGATGGTTATTTATCAATTGATAATGAATTTATATCATATAAAACCGATAAAGATTTATTAAATAAAATAAAAAAACTAAATGTTATTAATAATTATAATGTAATATATGGAAAAATAGGTAGCGGAGATGTATGGACAAAAACTAATAAAGATATAATATCAAATAATAAAAACTATAATGTATTGTGTGAATGTATGGAGGTAGCAGGTTCATATATTGCTTCTAATTCAATGAATATACCTATTATATCAATTAGAGTTATATCAAATAATGAATTATTAAATCAAAGCTATGATCCAACAACTTCATTAAAAGCACAAAAATTGTGTTTAGAAATAATAGATGAAATAACAAAAAATATAAATTGACATACGGATGTAAAAACACAAATGATTATACTCACAATAATCATGAAATTGGTGATAAAGTTATAGAAATGTTGGATGTTTTAGACCTTTAATTTATTGGTAACTAATGAAAGTAGATCAACTTTTATTTTAATCACAACTTTTTTTAAAATGGTTTAAAATGATCTTCATTAATTTTAATTATTTTAAATTATTTTTAGAAAAGGAAAAAAATTGTATCTGATTTTATCTTTAAACAATTTTATATTAAAAAGTTGGAGGAAATATTAAAAGCATTTTTAGAATTGGTGGAAACAGCTACACTGATTCTTGATGAAACTAAAGAAAAGTTAATAAGTTTACTTGATAAATATTTGATAGATAACAAATAATTTAGTATAATTATTATGGTGATAGTATGGATAAAAATTTAGATAATATGGAAAAGTTTTTTAAATATGATATGGAGGTGAAAAATATATTACACTCTACTTATCCTAAGGAAGAGTATAGATATAGTAAAGAAACTCTAATAGAATATAGTGAATCTCTTTTTAAAGCACTCAGTGATATAGAATACTATATAGGAACTATTTTAGATAAATTTGATTTTTTAGAGTCTGATAAAAAATATTTTAAAAATCTTATAAGTGCATATAAAGATGAATTAATTAAAAGGAGGTATGACTTTAATAAATTAAAACATTTTTATGATATTTGTTTTGTTAATATGCGTGAAGATTTAGTAAATAAAGTAGGTGAAAATTGTTTTGGTGATGGTGGATGGGGAGTAGCTTTAAGTGAAGCTAAATCACTAAATGAGATACTTCATGTAGTCCATCAAACGATTATTAATAATAAAAATAATTATAGAAATTTACCAGTACTTGCAAGAAAACAAAATAATGAAGGAAATAATATAACTCTATATGGTACTCAAAACGAAATATCCAATAAAATATTTTTATCTTTTCCAGAAAATTTAAATACTGATTATGTTGAAATAATTTCTTTAAAAGATGATAAAGTAATAATGATGGTAAGAGATGTGGGACATGCATTAAGTATTGAAATAGAAAAAGAAAATGATAAATACTATGTAAAATACTATATACCTAAAATATGTAATATAAATATGGTTAATAATTTAAAAGGAGTAAATAAAGTCACTAAAGAATCTATATATACTGTTGGAATGTTTGAAACAACAGCAGATAAGCTACCTTTAGAAATTGCTGATTTTGTTTTAAAGGTACCAACTGACATGGATATGGATATAGAAGGTGGAAGTTTGTATAAAGAAGAAGGAATTCAAAAATAATAAAGAATAAACATTTTTTATTGTTTTTTAAGAGCTCTCTAAGTATTTTAGTAAGAGCTCTTTTTTTACATAACTTCTTGAAATATTAAGTTTTTTGCTATTTATGTTTGCGTTATTTCATCATTATCACCAAGTCCATATCTTGCTATAATAATCTCCTTTTCTCTAGGTGTTAAAACACTTAGATATTTTTTAAATTTAATATATTTAATTATAGTAAAAAATATACTTAAAAATATAATCTACAATTTAGAAATTAAAAAGTACTAAATAAAAAAGCTTCCTTAAAAGCTTTTTTAACTAAAGTCAATCACTATTTTTTAATATACTCATCAAATCTGCAATTCCTCCAGCCCCCATAGTAGACATCAAACAAAGTACAAATGCTTGTATCAAATTAGTTTCTATTTTTGTAAAAAAGCATATAATTGTACTAATAATAGCAATTATTAAATTTTGAATAGGAATATATTTATTGGGTATTCTATCCCATTTTAATTTAGTAAATACACCTAATATATATGTTACTAGTGCGACTACTAAAACATAGGTTACATCCATTTAAATTTTCCCCTCCTTTATCAATTTTTCAAATTTATCGTGTATATATGAATTACCACCCAGTAGCAAATATCTATCATATAGTTCATATGCATTTTGTTTTTGTATTTGAGATTTGTTAATTCCGTTTTCTGTATCATTTATAAAATTAACTAAAATTATTTTAATTAATTCTAATTCAATATTATTTCTACCTTTTACAGAAATTTTTTCTAAATGATTTATCTTTTGATCTATTGGTTTTAAAATTTTAGATATAAATGATTTATAGAATGCAATTACAGATGCAATAGCTCCAATGAAAACGCTTATAAGGGAGATAATTCCGGCTATTTGGCCAATAGATATATTTTCCATGTTTCGCCCTCTTTCAAATAAAATAATTATCTTTATTTTAATTTATGATAAATAATATTTCATAACTATAATGTTTATATTAATAATTAACACTAATATATAAAATAATTAAATATAATGATAAACTCCATATGACATAGATACTATTGCAGATAAAAAAACAAATAAGTAAGAATACCTATTTGTTAATATCATTTAAATATTTATATTTTTGAATGTAATTTTTTAGTAACAAATGCAAATCCTAATGCACTTATAACCATTATTACAATTAATAATAATATATTATCATAAGTATTTGGATTTTCAGTAGTAGCTGTAATTTCTTTAACAGGAGATTCTTTTGCACTTATTTCTTTTCCTGTTTCTACTGTTTGTCCGTTAACTACTACACTGCCCTTTCCAGAATTTTTAACTTTTAAGCCAACAGCTGCATTTTCTATAGTTAAATCGCCTTGTAGAACTTCTATTTTATTGTTACTATTCTTTTTTGCCTCATTTACAGCATTTTTGGCATCTTTTCCAACATACCATAAATCTTTATCATTAATTTTTAATTCTACTTCGTTTGGTACAACAAATTCTTCGTTAAAAGGTTTGTTATATATACCACCACTTACTGAATAATTAGCCTTTTCATCAGTAGTTACAATTGACTCATCAGTAGTAGCATTAAATAATCCACTTTTAATATTTATATTAGTGTCATTTCCATCAGCAATTATAGCTGCACCATAAAAATCAATATCTTCACCAAAATCTTTATATGTATCATCATTATAAGACTCTTGGTATGTAAAGTGTATAGTATGAAAATCCTTATTTGTATTAGTAGCTGTAATAGTACCACCATTAATGTTAATATTGCCTTTCAAAGCTACAATACCTACTTGACCTGTAATAGTACCATCATTTATTGTAATTTCTTTAGCACCTCTTGAAAGAATTACTGGAGTTAATCTATTGCCTCCGGTTCTTTCTTTTTCAGTACCAAATGTACCACCGTTAATAATAACAGTAGCTGTATCACTATTAGTATAAATAGCACCAAGCCCAGCTTTTAGAGAACTTTTACCTCCAACTGTAAATTTATTATTTGTACCAAATACACTAACTGCATAATCAGAACTAGCGCCAAGTTGAACAGTATCAACATAATTTACAGTATTATTTTCACCTTTAATCTCTAAATCATCTCTAAGTTCTTCTACGTTATTGAAATTGAATGTATTATTTTTAGCTCCTGCATCCATAGAAAGAATTCCATAACTACCCTTAAATGTTCCACCTGTAATATTAACAGTATTTCCAATAGCTTCTTTAGTTACTATAAAGCCATTTATATTACCCTTGATATTTGAATTGTTAATATCTATTTTCGAATTACTTCCATCTATCGTAAAAACTTTAGAAAATTCTAATGTAACATTGTTAACTTCCAATTTTGAATTTGATTTAGTTAAAACCATTGGTGGTGCATATGAAAGTCTTTTATAAGTTCCACCATTAATTATAGCTTTTGCTCCATCTTCAAGAGTAATAACTGGCTTATTATCGATAGTTATTTCTTTAGGTCCTGTTATAAAAGTAACAGTTTTATTTTTGTCTACTACAAATGGTAAACCAATTTTTTGATTATTAAAATCAACAGTGACATTTTTAGCAATTGTTACTGTTTTATTTATTTCATCTGTTCCATAATTCTTACTAACTATATCTGTTAAAAATTTAATGGTATCACCATCTTGTAAAGCATCTAAAGCAGTCTTAATATTATTATAGTCTTTACTTTCTCCATTATGTATAATAGTTACTTTAGAAACTCCATCATCCTGTGCATACACATTAGGTATAATAATAAATCCAAAGACAAGTATAAATATTAAAAATAATATATTTCGTTTCATTTTACATCTCCTTCCTATCTTAATTTTATCAAAAAAAAAAAAAAATACAA
>CANPWK010000040.1 GCA_947584105.1 uncultured Bacilli bacterium | reverse complement strand
AAAAAACTCCCAAACCTATTGAAAAATAAGACTTAGGGAGTTTTTACTTTCTCAAAACTGTCAAACTCAGGATTATACCATATATTTTGTTTTTGCATATTAGATTTTAAATTAATTTATTAAAGATATAGCTATCCTTACTATGATAATTACACACACAATCATGTGAGTTTTTTCACCTATATCACTTGTTGATACAAAAATTTTTATATTTAAATAAAGGATTAATGAACGAAAAAATCAGCATATCCTTGTTTAAAATTTTTATATATTGCTGATTTTATGTGTCTTTAAAACCTAAAATTTTTTGATTTAAACATACTTAAATTCCCTATTTTGCGATTTTATTAATATAACCCAATTATGACTTTCTTCTATTTCATGTTTATTTTGATTATTATTCAAAATTCTTAGTTGGCTTAAATATTTTGCCAAAATAAAATATGAAAATCTAAATTTGGAGGACAAATGGTTGAAATTTATAAGGGAAAAGATATTGATGATGAGAAAATAGAATTTTTAAAATATATTTCTTCAAAAAAATAAGGTACGGGTTGGTTCTTATGTTATAAAGAATTTGGAGATTATATTAACATATTAGAATGGGTATCAATTGATAATGAAAATAAAATTAAACAAGCGATTGAAATGATGGAATTATTTAAAAAAATATTTTTTCAAAATAAAAACAAAATATTTATTGCAGATATGAGACATGATACTTCTTATACACTATATTTAAAAATGCTACAGAGAGATTATTTTGAAGAAATAAATGATCATTGTATTATAGATTGTGCAGCACCACCAAAAGTTCATAAATTAAAATTAGAATTTATGAAGAAATTTAATAATATTGAGGATTTTTTATCAAGCAATTTGGCAAATAGTTATTCACAATATTTTAAATATATACTCCATCAAATCAGATTTATAATAAACCCTAATTTTATTGAAAAATATGATAATAATGAAGAGAAATTAAAAAATAGAGTTTTAAAAAAGAAATTGTAAATATCATATACAATTTTTCCAGATTGATAGAACTATAGAAACTTTTTGAATACATATAAAAACTACTTTCAAGTTCGAATTGAAAGTTTATACATTTTACATACTTTATTTAGAGTTGAAATGCTATATTTCCAACATAGGAAAAATTGGTTGTAAGTTCTTTATTAAGTATTTTAAATGTAAATTGGATAGAAAATCAAATTGTTCAACTATCTAGATCTAAAATAGCTTATTTAATTTTTATATGAATAGAATAAGTACATATACAAATAATGAATATAGAAATATTGATATAAAAACAGCAATAAAGCAACATTAAAAGTTCATTGGTGATTTGACAAAAATTATTGATTATATTAGAATATAGAACAATTTATTGGAGGGATATTGAAATGGACAAAATTGCTTCAAATGAAAAAATTGAAAAACTAATACAATATTACAAAAATAGAGGATTATTAATAGTAGGTCTTAATGATTCACAAGGAGTAAACACTACATCAACTTTTTTTAAAAAAGGATTGTTGGAATATTTAGCATTAGCATTAACCAGCGAAGAATTAACACCACAAGTTATTAATGCTTTCTCACTTACAATGAACAAAACAGAGCATATAGATTATTTTTTAAAAAGTAATTTAAGCTTAGAAGAAATAAAATTATCACAAATTTATAGTGCAGTGAGTGCTTTAGAAAAGGTTATGACTGACATAGGATTACCTAAATTCTTAGGAAAAATTGGTAATGCTTATAGATTAATTTACACACCTAAAAAAGGTGATGAAAATATTAAAATTTCTACTTCATTAAAACTTGCACAAGAACCTGTGATGATATACTCTAGTGGTGTAAATGACTTAATGAGAGAAGTTGGTGCTAATCCATTTGGAATAAAAGCTGATTATAAAGCAAGGGATAAAAAACCAAACTATTATTATACTTTAGAGAAGACAAAAGACCATTTTTCGTTAGAAAAAGTAATAGATGCTATTGAAAGAAATTATGATAGAATATTAGGTATAAATTCAAATACAGATATTTATACTTTAGGAGCATATATTCCAAAATCTTTACAAAGTGAAGAAATGAATATATTTAGAGATTTAGTAATCGCTTATAATGAAAAATTATTAAATTTATGTAAACAATATGGTATCACATTTATTGATACAGAAGAAGTTGGGAAAAAATATAATAATAGTGAAAATAATTTTCATATTTCAACAGCTGGTCATAATGCTTTAGCAAATTACATATTAGGGTATATGTATCAAAATAAAATTATATCTAAAAATAAAAGTAATCATAGAATCGGTACATATAGAATTTTAAATAAAGGTGCTGAGGGTGTTATAGAATCTACTTTATTTGATTATGAACAAAGTTTTAGAAAAGCAATGGAACTATCTGGATATCCAAAAGAAAGAGAATTAGCAATAGCAGATGAATACAAAAGAGAAACAGAAATATTTAAAAAAGTTTTAACTAAGGAAAAGAAAAAAATAAGATAGGAGCTAGTACAGGCCATATTAATTAAGAAATACTATGCTCCTTTTTATTAATCATGGGTGATTTTATGAAAAAAATATATGAACTAATTATAAATATTTATAATTTAATTATTAGAAAAAAAGTGATTTCTCACTTTTATTTTGCTTTTACTTTAACATATACCCCTTTATGATCTGTTAAAGTTTCTAAAGAAGAATCTTTAATTAATCCACAATCATCTATTTGCCAATTATTAGGTACAAATATGTGATTTATAGCAGTTTTATTTTCAAACTTTAAGGCATTTGTTTTATCATTTACTTCTACTCTTTTTAATCCAAGTTTTTTAAGTTGTTCTACAAAATCATAAAAATTACTATCAGAAGTTTCCATATTAAAATCAAATTAAAAAACTATTAATGATGCGAATTTCATTTTAGAGGCGTCAATAAAAAAAGTTAGCAAAAAAGAAAAGTGAAATATTTACTTTTCTTTTTTTATTAATTTTTGACTTTAAAACTATTGTCGTATAAAGTTTATTTTAAGTTTTTAATATTTAATTTAATTATTTTTCCTTAACTAAATTATATATTTCTTCATGTATATCATATATTGATCTCATTTTATCGCCATAGTTACATTGAACTTTATCCCAAGATAGATAATCTGCAATAAACATGGCACTTTCATAAACTTTTTTCATAAAATCTAAATTGCTTTCGTGTATATCATTTGTTACACCTTCATTTTGCTTTCGTGCTTTTCTCATCTCTGTAACTAAATCAAATGGAGCATGTAAAAATATAACATTGTCTGGCTCTTTAATTCCAATTTTAGAATATTCAAAGTCTATAACATAATCTATAAATTTTTTCTTTTGCTCTATATCCTCAATAAGTGCAGATTGATAAATAAGACTTGATGTGGTATATCTATCTAATAAAATTATTTTTCCTTGTTCATATAATTGTTTTAAATTAGTGTACCAAGTAATACCTCTATCATTAGCATATAAGCTATTTATAAAATATGGAGATAATTCACTTGGTTGTCCATATTCTCCCTTTAAATATTTTTCAACAGGAGCACCTTGATACGTTCCATAAGATGGAAAATGATGATTTGCAATTTCTAAACCATCAGCTTGAAAGTGCTTACATAACATTTCATATTGTGTTGTCTTTCCAATCCCATCACAAGCACCTTCAACAACAATTAGTTTTCCTTTTTTCATATTATATCTTTCTCGTTAAAGTTTTTCCTTCTTTAAACTTGCAATCAGATGAACAATCAAAGTCAGGAAAAGTACATCTTGCACCATGAGAATATTTTTCAATATCTAATGCAAGAGGACTATTAGATTCTTCCAATGCCTTCTTATATTTTAATAATGTTTCTCTTGTTTGTAACATAATTTCAAGTTGTGCTGCTGAACATAATCTTTCCTTACACTTTAGAATAAAATCATCATATTTTCCAACTTCACTTATTTTAACAAGTTCTCCTTGAGGATTTACTAATCTAACCTTTTGCATATCTCCAAGCCATTCATCAACAAGCATTTGATCATCTGCAATAATTGGTGGTATAAAGTACTCTTTTTCATCTAACATTTCCATTTGATAATCAAGTGTTCTATGTCTATGTGCTTGAGCAAGATGTGCAAAAGACCCTTTATAAATAGTAGAATAAACATCTCCAAAATATTCTTCTTTTTTATCCAAATCACTACCAAATATAGATAATTTTCTATATTTTTCATTTTTCATTAATCTTTTATCTAATACATTTAATCTATATAATTCATCAATAAATTGTCTCATATAGTATGCTATTTTTAATTCGAATAAATCATTAATATTAACATCATCTATATAATCCTTCATCCAAGAAGCAATATAATTAATTTGTCTTAAAGATGTAGAATAAATCATTTGAGTTGGCATAAATACAGTTACTAAGTATCTAGCATTTTCTTGAGATAATTTTTCAATTTTATCATCATTATAAATATACCCATATTTTGATTTGATTTTAATTTTAAATATATCGATCCACTTGTTATAAAGTCTTTCTTCATCCTCAGTTATAATTGAACCTTCTTGTCTTACAACAGGTGTATATCTTGCTGATTTTTCGCTTGTTGTATATTGGTGTTCATTATTTAGCACCATTGCTAAAATTTTAGGTAAATTTTGTAAGTTGAAATTTATTAATATATGATCGTAAACACTATGATGACCGTTGTTTAATGTCCTATTAACTCTACGCATGGTTTTTTCTTCTGATTCGTTTTCAAGATGTGCAAAACCTTCCTCGTCATAACACACACCTGCTATTTTACCACATAATTTAATTGCCTCTGGTTTATCAAATGTTCCATCTGACTTTAAAAATTGATTAGGCAAAATACCAATTTTAATTTTGTTCTTTTTCATATTTTCCTCCTAATTGATATTTTCCTTTTTATTCTCTTATCGCTATATACAATTATAACATACTTTTTTAATATTGAATATATTCTGTGATTACTTTCAATTAATTTTTACAATGATAATTCATTTTTGTTATACAAAATTAATTTTCTATATTCTCACATATTTCATGATTAATAGCATAATTTGAAACTGCTCTAAAATTTTCATCATATGGGTAAATTTGTTGATCAAATTGAAGTCACATAGTTGACCAAGAAACACCTGTTTTAAGCAATTCCTGTACTCTTACATTTTCCATTATATTATTACCATCTTGTTTATTTAAATCAACACATCCTTCTTCATCATATAATTTACTTTGTAAATCACATTCTAACTTATCACATTGATAATCAAACATTGCTTCAGGTGTATTATGTGAATCAAATTCTAAGAATAATTCCTCAATTTGATTGCCATCTAACAAATCACCTAATATTTTATGTACCGCTTCATGCTCTGATTTTTCTTTTTTTTCTGTTGATATTTGAAACTGAGTTAAATCTCCAATAACAGTTTCCCCAAGTTCATGAATAGCAAGCATGAATATTACTTTCTTAATATCAACATCATATTGATACTCTGATTTCATAGCAATCGCTAACATTTGAACTCCAAAAATATGTTCAGCAACACTTTCAATTCTGTCTCTTTGAACATTCCAATTTTGCTAACCTGTTCTAATAACATTCTTTAATCTGTTACATATAACATAATAATTTATTATCTTTTGTTCTTTTGCCATAAAATCTCCTTTTTCAATATATCATTATAAAATTTTGTTTTCCCATAATCAGTCAAATAAATCATTCACTTTTATAAAACTTATCATACTCCTTTGATTCGCTTTTTTTCATTACTTTCATCAATAAATTTTCAAGAAATACACGCTTAATAATTAAACTTTAAAGAAAAATAAACAAAATAAAAATTTAGCTAAATCGCTTCACTCTTTAACAAACTATATTCGTAATTTAATAAATACTAACTTCTAATATTATAAATTCCTAATAAAAAATAAATTATATATTTTAATTAGTCTAGCTTATCAAAAAAATACCAGAAACAACTAATGATATACCTACTACCTGCTTCATTGTAGGTCTTTTTTCTTTATTTTTAAAAAACATAGCTATTATTAGAACAATAATAATTGATGTTGGCTTAACATAATTACTTAATGTTACAGAACTGCTAATTAATATATTACTTAAATATACTTCAGAAAAACCAAATGCTTGTTGAACAAAACACAATTTAAGAATACTTTTCGTCTTTTTATAATATTTAAAATTATAATCTTTACAAAATAATAAAGTGAGAAATAAATTAAGGATAAATATAAACATAGCATTTGACCAATATATTAAAATATAATGAGTCACATATCCCATCAATAAAGATGTAGTTATCCTTACTAATATATCTAATCGCAAATTTTTTATTTTTAATTTAGAATTAGCAATTAAAAAAACTCCAATTATAGTTATAACAATAGATATAAATGAAATAACCTTTAACATTTGGATACCTAATATTACATCAATTATAAATGAAATAAATAATCCTAAAGAAAGATAAGCAGAATCTTCATAAGGATTTAAATATGTTAAACATCCAACTACTGTTTTTTGCTTATTATATCGTAAAATCATAGCCATTAATAATAGAATAAACGGAATGATTTCAAAAGTAAATTTAAATTGTTTTGTAACTATTTCTATAATAATCATTACTATAGAAAAAGGAATCATACTTAAACACATATAGTAAAAATAATCTTTTCTACTAATACCCATATTTACTAAATGCTTATCTATATATTGCGCTATAGCTCCAAATAACGCCGCGAAAATTATTAAAAATACAATCATTCCATCATCCCACTTAATACATTTATATTTATAAAACATCTTTAACACATGATTTGATATATTCATAAAATAGTTCTAAATTCTAATAAACATATAAATAATAACTTAATAATCACTTCACCAAATTACTACTTATATAAAACAAAATGATATTATATAATGTCTAAAACTAGATAGCTATTAAACTACTCTAATGTTTTTTATAGCATAATTTTCAGTTATACGTGCTAACATAACAGACTTTAGTCTTTAATATTTTTTTGTCTAAATCCATATCAAATATAGATAATGTTCTATAATTATTTTATCACTATATATCATTATAACATGCTTTTTTTACTAAGTATATAATTTAATAAATATTAAATTATAACGTCTTTATTATAATAATCGATATTTTTTTTCATAAAGTATACTCTTTTTTCATAAAAATATTGTAGCTATAATTTTATTATTGTAGGTGATGCAATTTGAAAAAATATATGACTATCGAAGAATATATTAAAAGGCAATCTAGATTAAAAGAAAAACATAACAACCAAAAAATATTAAAATATATTTTAATAATAATATTTCTAAGTATCATTCTTTTTTCAATATACACAATATTAACATGGTGCATAGATAATTATAAGATTCAAAAAATAAACAAAGATATTGATGAAAATACTTATATTAATATTAACAGCCAAAAAGGCGAACTTGTCAATCCCCCAAAAGATAAAGATAGTGATTATTATTACTATAAATCTCTTCCTTTTTATCAAGTAAGTTTCTCTGCTTTATCATCCTTCAACAAAGACACTGTTGCATTTATTCATATGAAAAATACCAATATTAAATATCCTGTAGTTCAAACTAGTGATAATAGTTATTATTTAAAACATTCCTTTAACAAATCAGAAAATAATGCAGGATGGATTTTTATGGATTATCGTAATAATATAAACGATTTAGATGATAATACCATTATTTATGGACATGCAAGACTTGATGAAACTATGTTTGGAACATTAAAAAATACTCTCTCCTACAACTGGCAAAATAACCAAGATAATTATGTTATTTTTCTTTCTACCCCTAAAGAAAATATGATATTTCAAATATTTTCTATTTATAAAATTAAAAGTGAGAGCTATTATATAACAACCAATTTTAAAAATAACCAAGAAAAGAAAAAATGGCTAGATACAATGAAAAAAAGAAACATTGCTCCTATTGATACAAAAGTCAATCTTAACGACAAAATTTTAACCTTATCTACCTGTCAAAATTATAAAGATGGTAGAATTGTTATACAGGCTAAATTAATTAAAAAGCAAAAAAGACAAAACTAACATTTTGAAACATTATAAAATGAATAATATATATAAATATAATTATTAATTATGACATATAATTTAATGTACTAGAAAGGAATAACATTAATGTTATAAATGGTGAATATGAAAAAATTTTTAAATTTAAGTTTAATTTTTCTTTTGTTATTTATAGCCGCCATTTTACCAGTAAAAGCATTAACTACTTGGAAATTTGAAGATTGGCAAGATGGAAATAATTATGGAACAAAAACTAAAATTTCTTCTAATATAACTAATCTTAAAGGTGGAGATATACAAGATGGAATGAAGGTAGGTCCATACAATAAAGCTAGTAAAGCAAAATTAAATGATGGTATAAAAGAAGAAGTTTATGTAGGACTTAATCTAGATAATTATCAAAACTCAGAACTATTTGAATTATCTATAGCTTTAAACCAACAAGAAAATCAAGAAGCTGCTAAATATTTAACAGAAGCTGTTGTTATGACACAAAAATCTGGTGATAAATTTGTTTTAACTGCTAATTGGGCTAAAGACAAAAATCCAATAGCTACAATAGATAAAGATGGTATATATACATATAGATGGGAATTTAAAAAAGATAATGATAAAATTAAAGTCAAGTTTACCGTATTAGACTATGGAACGGAATTAGGAACTACCGATTTTATAGAACTAAAAGTAGAAAATTGGGACAAAGCTACTGATGTTAGATATCTATGGGCATGCAATATTAAAGCTAATTATGGTATAGATATATATACAAAATTACCAGAAAAAGGAGGTAATTCAATAGATAATCCAAATACATCAGATATTAATTTATTATTGTTACTTGGATTAATTGTTATTGGTGTTTTTGGATTAATTTATAGTATAAAAAGAAAATGGAATTAAAATTAATATAATTTTTTAATATTTCAGATTTAAAAACAGTTATGTTTTAGATTCATAACTGTTTATTTTTATATTCTTATTACCAATTTAAAATAAAAAATCTTAATAATTATTAATAAAAAATCTTAATAATTATTAATTGACTAAAAGAATAAATTATATTATAATCAGATAACGAAAGGAGGATTTTATGGTAGAATTATTTAGAGAAATCGCTGAAAGTTCCACAGGATATAGTTTAAATCATGTATCAGATATTGTAATTTTATTAATGGGAATTGTCTTAATTTTAATAGCAATTGTTTCTATTTTTGCTTTAGCAATCCAAATAATTTTAGCTATCAAATATCATAAGTATAATAAAAAGCGAAATAGTATAAATATGACAGGTGAAGAAATTGCCAGAAAAATATTAGATGATAACGATTTAAAAAACATAAAAGTTAAATCAAGCGGTGCAATTCTTTTTGGTAATA
>CANPWK010000039.1 GCA_947584105.1 uncultured Bacilli bacterium | reverse complement strand
TCTTGCTATCACACGAGGTTTCAAGAATTTTCTACTACTTCTATAAGTTTGTTCTCCATGACCACCATGTTTCCAGCAATGTAAATTAGCACCTTCTACTGTAATTGAACCACTATCATAGAATTTATCGTTTTCTAAATCAACAATTTTCTCTTCTAAAGATGTTGCTAAAGTAATTATTTTAAACGTGCCTACCATTTTGGCACATAAAAAGATAAGAATTATCTACTTATCCTTTAATTCAAAATCTAGCATTTCACTTGCAATACTTTCATATAAATCTTGCTCATGTTTAATTGTATCTATTAAGAACATTTTATCTTCTTTATAGTTCTTTAGTCCTCTCATGTAATATGGTTTATCATCATCAAGTACAATAAATGGCATTATATTGTTCTTTAAACATTCCTTAAACATTATCATTCTTCCCACACGACCATTTCCATCTCCAAATGGATGAATGTGCTCAAATCGAAAGTGAAAATCTATAATATCTTCAATTGTAATCTTCTTTAAACTTTGATACCAATTCAGTAATTCATCTAAATCATTTTCTACATCTTCTGGAGCTGATGTATTGATTACATTTATAAGACCAATCTTATTAGGAACTACTTTGAAACCACCAACATTATATCTTGGATTTTCTTCATCTGTTGTATTTCTTTTTAAAATTTTATTCATTTCAATCATCATATCCTTTGATAATGGTTCATCTATAATATCAAGACAATAATCAAACAATCTAAAATGATTTTTCATTTCAGTTAAATCGTCAAACTTAATTGCATCATCACTTTTAGGAATAAATGAGTCTGTTTCAAATATTTCTTCGGTTTCATCTTCGGTTAATTTTCCACCCTCAATTTTATTTGAGTTATAAGCAAAATTAACTTGTGAATAATGATATATATTTCCTTTGAACTTTGACTTTCTTTGCTCAATTAATTCTAGCTTTAACTTATTTAAATTCACATTAATCATCTCCATTCAACTTTTCAAGTTTTTAGTACATATCTATTGTATCATAAATCATAGGAAATGATAAGTAAACTAGCATATAATTCCTATAAGTTAATTGTATATTTCACTATTCTTAGTTATATACACGTTCTTTCCCTTATTCAATATAACTTCTTTTTTAGAATTACTCATTTTCTTTCCAAAATCCAAAGGTGGGTGTTTTTTTATGTATTCAATTTGCATTTCTTTAACTAATGTTTGAAATATATCGCTAATTTCTGCTTCACCTTTATTATATATTTCTACTCCTAATCTTCTTTTAAACTCTGGTTCTTTTATTAATTCTTCAATAAGATTAGAGTTATATTTTGTAAGTGCATCATGCATTTCTTCCCAACTTTTATCAGTGTATTTGATTATGCATAAAGCAGAAGTTAATTTAGTTTTTTCATTACTGTCTATTGAATTATCGCTGTCATCTATGCTTATAGATTTATTTGCTGCATCAACAAGTGTAGCGGCAAATATCTCAGAACCTAATCTGTTATCAAACAAATCACTTGATACATATTGATAGATTTCGTTTTTATAATATATATTTAAGATGTACAGAGCACCAAGTGCTGATATTAGATTTTCGATATTCCCTGCTTTTAGTTTATTACGTATATCTGTTTTACAGCTTGATAAGCTTTGTTCCACTTTGAGCTACTACTTCCACGTTTATTGGCTTTGTGTAATGGTTTTATAATCTTATTATTCGCATTAGTAAAGTTAAATCTTGCACAAGAAACAATTATTTCTCGTTCGCAAATATTCCATTGAGAGTTTAGATAATTTATGAAATCAGTATCAAAATATAAATCTCTCATATTTCCATTATCATCATATACATCAGGTCCACCATTTGATTTATATAGTTCCTTCGACAATGATTCGATTTCAACAACAATTCGCATAATTAAATCAGCAATATACATTGAATATACTTTCATTTGGTCATCATCAAAGTTTATATATTTTGTTAATTGCAATGTTTTTTTTCAAGATTTTTATAAACAGGCCAGTAACTATTAAAATCTACCATGATATACCTCCATAAAACTCTATATATAGTATATCACGTAATCACTTGTTTTCTTGACAAAAATAAGCCTACTACAATGAATCTATATATACATTGTAAGTAAACTTATTTAATTTTCTATCTTCTCTTAAATTTTCTATACTAGCACACTCTTGATTTAATAGGTATGGAACATCATTAACAGTTGCACCACCTATATGTCTAGCACCTTTGATTTTAGGTAATTCATTACCAAGTAAGTTAAGATATATATCTAACTTGATATTATATCTATCCTCATCTACTTTAGATACAATAATTTCATCAACAAACTTTCTTATAAACTCTTCTAATGAACCACCATCTATTTCTTCTTGAATAAATTTAGTTATATTTTCAACATTGTCTTTACTTTGACTTAATCTCTTCATTTGTTCTAATACTTTTTCACGCTTTTGATTTAATACTTTAATATCTTTCTCAAATTGTTCAAATTGAACTTTCAATTCATCTCTCCTTAGCTCACCTGTAAAGACCAAATCTAAAGTCATTGTCTTTTTACTTTCAACTAATTTTAACTGTTCATCAATAGTATTAAGTTCAGAATCATATTGATTATTCTTATCTATACTCTCATATAATTTAAGCATGTTATCTATAATTCTATTCTTTTCAGGCATAATACTATTCATGATATGCTTGAATATATTATACAAATCAGATTCAGCAATAATAGGAGAAGCACAAGCATCAAGTCTATATTGTAGATAAAGTCCACAACACCAAGTATGTCTATTTTTTCTTCTACTACCATGTGACCTTTGAAAGTTTGTATTGTGCTCACTACAATATATCTTTGATGAAAAGGGATACTTAACACCACCGGACCAATAATTATTGTTTTGATAACCTTGTATTCTAGCATCTAAAATTTCATTTGCCTTGTCCCATAGTTCTTCAGACACTATTGCTGGAACACTACCATCTTCACATCTGTAAATTACTTGATCATCTTTTGGCTTTTTCTTTCTTTTCTTTGTCCTATAATCCAATATTTCATATGTTCTTGCGCGATAAAATCCTTTATATTTTGGATTCTGTATCATTCTTTTAAGAGATTCTTTATCATATAGTCTTTCTTTTTTATTAAGGTATCCCTCATCAGATAATTTCTTAGACAACTTATGAAATCCATATTCACCAGTAGCATATAGTTCAAATAGCCTTCTTATCATCTTTGCTTCTTCTTCAACAATAACTAGTTTGCAGTTATCTTTTCTATAACCAGTTATATTTGATGAACCAAGTACATGACCTTGACTTATTGCTTTACGATATCCAAACTTGACACTTGCTGAAATCTTCTTAGATTCTTCTTGTGCTATGTTAAATAATATGTTAAGTGTTAATTCAGAGTTTGGATCAAAAGTATTAAGAAATTGGTTCTCAAAGAATATGCCAACACCACATTCTTTTAATTTTCTAATGTAGTGAATACTATCTTCTAAATCACGAGCAAATCTTGATACATCCTTTGTAATAATCAAGTCAAACTTATTTAGCTTAGCATCTCTAATCATTCTCATAAATGATGGACGTTTATCTGCTCTTGTACCAGTAACGCCTTCCTCAACATAGCCATCTACAAAAGTCCATTCTTTTTTACTTTTGATATAGTTATCATAATAGTCCAATTGATTATCTAACGAATTAAGTTGAACATCACTATCTGTTGATACACGACAATAGTAAGTAACACGTAGTGGAAGATTATATATCTTTTCACCACGAGCTATAGCACTTACAACATCATAATAATTCATAATCTTCTACCACCTTTGTTACAATATTATTTTATTTATGCTACTTACAATGTTTTAATCATCTTAAGCAATTTTTCATTTGCTTTTGTAAATGTATTCTCATCTATAATATTCTTTTTATATAAGTTATTGTTAATGATGATTTGTAATTGTAATTCTGTTATAGTATTTACTTTCATATTATTCATCCTTTCTTTAATTCAACATCACTTAATCGTATGTCCTAAACAATTAGAATATGATAATCCTATGATACTACTATATAACAGTATTTGATATAAAATAACTGATTCTGAGCTAACTAAAATCTATTTCTGGAATGGATATTCTTTCATGAAATAGCCTCAAAGTTGTTTTCTTCTATAGAGTTAATTAAATTCAATTTTATCTTCCATCGTCATATAGTCTATTAGTTAATATCGACAATCATGCCCTAAATTAGTAAACCATCTAACACCTTTAACTCTTATATACTTATTTCTGGTTTTATCTGCTCTAAATTTTGAAGCGTATATTGGATAATCTTTTGTAATATGAAACTATCTATCTCCAGGAGTTATACTCGGGCCAATCCAAACTTTGTTTTCTTTCCTCAAGTGAATATACTTGACCTTGTTATAAATTGTTGTGTAAATATTGATTTTATCATTACCATATACCCTGTACTTTAGTTCAATAAATTTTGTAATATATTCTGCAATCCACTGTCTTTTGAAATTACCAAATCCCTTTTTCATAAATTCATCCCTATTAACATCATTATCACCATCTTACGTAGAATATAATACTTAATGTTTCAATATAATTGGGATTCTAAAGTCAGTGAAGTTAGTATTAGTGCACAAACAGAGATATATTTCAATCTCTGTTTATATAAGGAATATGTGTTATTTATAGTAATAGAGTTTTCTTTTTCTTCAGGTTTGATTTAAGTAGTTTCTTTTTTTTAGTGTTGTTATTGGTAATATTGTTTTTGTTAGTAACATCGATGTCTTTCGTAAAAGCAAATACTAATATATTTCTCTTAAGAGACCGCTAGAATTACATATTTTAGTGAAGTAACTAAAATATGTTCCCATTTTTAACACTATATGGTATCAACGTTCTTAAAAGTTGATCCAGGCTCATATGTCATCCAGACTGGCAAATTTCTATTTATTTCTTCCATTTTATATTTATTATAATTATTAGAATCAAAATCAGGACGAGATGAGATTGCTAATATCTCTCCACTATTGGGATCCATTACTATACCTAAAGCATGATCTGGATTATACATACTAACAGCATTATCTAGTTCACGTTCTAATGATTTTTGAATATCAAAATTAATAGTTAATGTCATATTCATACCATCTTGTGGTTTTTCATAAACTTGAGCCAATGAAAGTGTCTTACCCTTAGCATCACTATAATATTTAATGGCTCCATTGCTTCCAGTTAAATATTTATTATAAGTAAGTTCTAATCCACCTAGGCCTTGATTATCAATACCTACATATCCCAAAGTATGAGAAAGCCAAGTTTCATATGGATAATATCTTTTTGCTTCTTTTACTAAATATACTCCATCTAATTTTAAAGCATTTATTTTATCTGCTATTTCATAAGATAATCTCCTGCCTTCTGGATGAATTCTTTCTATAGAAGTTTTTTTAGTAATATGTGCATACATATCTTGATAATCAGTATTAAGTATTTTTGACAATTTTAAAGCTGTATCCTCTTTATCTGTTATTTGATTAGGAATTACCACTAATGATGTAGTTGTAATATTGCCTGCTAATAATTTACCTTCTACATCATATATATTTCCACGATTTGCTTCAAGTGGTAAATTACGACTCCAAACACCTTTGGCCTTACTATTTAATTTATTATAATTAATTACTTGAATATAAAATACTTTAAAAATTATTAATATAAATAAAAAGATAATCCCAATTAGAATTATTTTGATTCTAGTATGAATATCACGAAAAAACATATAATCACCAGTACATTATATGTTTAATATTAAATATAATTTATAATTATTTTCTAGTAAATACCTTTTCATAATTATATGTTTTTTTCATATTTAATGAAATAGATTCTAAATTACTATGAATACTACTATAGCAGTCATTAAGTAAGTTTTTGTTATTATTTAAAAGTTCAATAATCCTTTCATAGAGAAATATAAACTCTTTTCTAGAATAAGCATCTTGATAATATTTTTGTTCATCAAGATTTAAAAACATTTCGAATTTATCAAAATCATTTAATAATTTTAGACTTAATTCTGGTTTTAATAGATATTTACCTGTGCCATTCACTAATTCTGCTACATCTTTATTCTTTACATTTAAAATCGTTAAATTAGTTATATCATATATATATAATTTATTATCTTCCTTAATTAAATTTACAGCATGATCTCCTATTCGATTAATTATTGGTGATAATATAATTGAAAATAAATTGAATAATTTCATAGAAATTTCATTTTGATTAATATTTCTCATTAGTCTTGGTCTATAATCACATGTTATTTCTTTACCTAATTTGCATAATAAAACTGTTGATTGAATTTTAGAATTTTTAAAAAAATCATTTAATAGACTAGAATAATTCAAACATACTCCAATACCATTAACACAATCAAGACCATATGCTCCACTTAAGTTTAATCTATTTTTTGATTGATAAGTATTTTTCTTATTTATAGAAAAATATCCATTCCATAATAAATATGACATATAAGTACATAGCTCTAAAGAATTATTCAATTTTAATGTCTCGGCTAAATAATAATATTGCTTTAAAATTGAATTATATTGAATTAAAGCTGACTCATAAGTTTCCATAACATAATATATTTTCTCTTTTGAATATTTGATAATTTTTGCATCAAATTTATTTATTAAATAATTAAAATCTAAATAAAAATTTTTTAATGAATCTTCTAATGAATCATAATTATCTAAATTATTACAAACAGAATTTATGAATTTTAAAGCGATAACTTGTTTTTGATAACTATCTAAATTTTTAAAATTAATTAATTTTTCTGATAAATTATTGTCAGGTGTTTTCATTTAAATTACTCCTTAGTAGTTTTAATAATACAATATATATATTATCTTGTCAATAATATTATAAGTTATTATTTTAATTTTTAAAATTAAAAATTCTTTTATTTTATATTAAAATGTGCTAAAATGTTTGAGGAGGTAGTTTATGAGAAAAACAAAAATTATATGTACATTAGGCCCAGCCAGTGAAGATTATGACACTTTAAAAAACATGATGCTAGCAGGAATGAATGTTGCACGTATAAATTTTTCACATGGTAGTGGTATAGAGCAAGATGATAAAGTAAATTTAATAAGACAATTAAGAAATGAATTAAATTTACCAATTTCACTTTTATTAGATACTAAGGGACCAGAAATAAGAATTAAAAAATTTTTAGATGATAAAATTACATTAGAAAAAGATGATATATTTACTTTATATAATGAAGATATCATGGGTGATAAGAATGGAGTTTCCATATCTTATAAAGGCCTTTATAATGATGTTAAAATTGGAGGTACTATCCTAATTGATGATGGATTAATTAAGTTAAAAGTTACTAACATAAATAATAAAGATATAATTTGTAAAGTTGTTAATGGTGGAGTACTTTCTAATAATAAAAGTGTAAATGTTCCAGATTTAAAACTAAATTTACCTAGTTTAACAGAAAAGGATATCAATGATATAAAATATGGAATAGAACATGATTTTGATTACATAGCTGCATCTTTTGTTAGAAAAGTTGAAGATGTTTTAGCTATTAAAAAGTTATTAGAGGAAAATAATGATAGTCATATAAAAATTATTGCAAAAATTGAAAATCGTGAAGGTATTGACAATTTTGATGAAATATTAAAAGTATGTGATGGTATTATGATTGCTAGAGGTGATCTTGGTGTAGAAGTAGATATGGAAGAAGTTCCAATATTACAAAAAGATATGATTAAAAAGACTTATGCTGCAGGTAAAATTGTTATTACCGCAACACAAATGCTTGAATCAATGATTCATAGTCCATCTCCTACTAGAGCAGAAGTTAGTGATGTTGCTAATGCTATTTATGATGGAACTAGTGCTATTATGTTATCTGGTGAATCTGCAGTTGGAATTAATCCAATTGAATGCATTAAAGTAATGGATAAAATTGCTCGTAAAGTAGAGGGTACAATTAAATATTGGAAAAGATTTTTAAATCGTGAATATAATCATGAAAGTTTTGAGTTTATTATTGATCATGCTATGTGTGTATCAGCTATGGATACTAATGCTAAAGCCATTGCTTGTTATACCAAAACAAGTGATACACCAAGTATTATATCAAGTTTTAAACCAAAATGTCCTATATATGCAATTACAAAATCTAAAAGAATTTATAACCAAATGGGGTTATTCTTTGGAGTTATTCCTAAATTTTATAATGGCAATGAAGATAAAACTAGCCATATAATTATTGATAGTCTAAATCAACTAAAAAATACTAAAGAATTAAATGATAATGATATAGTAATTATAGCAGGTGGTAAATATATATATGAAAAATATACATCTGATATTAATAAATCTATCGGTGGCATTTATAAAATTTAATACACTAAAAAAGTGTATTTTTTTATACACTATTTTAAATACAAATCTAAATATGGAATAACCTGTTTTTTTCTTGATGTCATTGCATCCACAAAAATTCCTTGTTTAACATTTTCTAATCTAAATACTTCCTCAAGCATATCTTCACATCCCGTTGTATATAAGAGATAAGAACCATTTTTAATAACATCTGTTATCATAAATATCATAAAATCTAAACCATATCTAGTTTTTCTATCTTCCATTAAATTTAAAAAATCTTGTTTATTTTTTATAATACTATCAATATCTAAAGTTATTGTTTGTGCAACTGCATACTTTTTATCTTCAGCTTGATATTGCTTATAATCTTGAGTTAATACTTCTAATTTAGTTAAGCCATCAATACTAGTTCCAGCTTTTAACATTTCCTTATAATAAGAATTATAATCGATATTAATCAATTCAGATAGTTCTTTTACAGTTTTTTTATCTAATTCAGTTGTAGTTGCACTCGTAAGTGATAACGTATCAGATAAAATTCCAGATAACATTAATCCAGCAATATCATAAGGTATTTTCACATTTTGTTCTTGATACATCAGATATATTATAGTATTAGTGCAACCAACTGCCATAGTTCTAAAACTTATTGGTGCACTAGTTGATAATTTACTAATATTATGATGATCAACAACTTCAATTACTGAAGCTTCATTAAGTCCATAGACACTTTGTTCTTCTTCATTATGATCTACTAAAATAACTTCTTTTTTATATTTTTTATTTTGATCAGTAACTCTAATTAACCCTAAACAGTTATCATGATTATCTACAACAGGATAATTATTATGTCCAAGTTTATTAGCCTCTTTAATAAAATCATAAAAATCAAAATTTTCATTGAAACGACAAAAATGTTTGTAACTCATTAAATTTTTAACATAATCACTTAGCATAACTTTCCTTGCTGCTTTTAGAGAATTAAAACTAGTACTAATAACATTAATTTTATTTTGTCTAGCTAATAACATTTGCTCACTCTCTAAATTATAATCACTAACTAAAATTAATAATTTAACTTTATTTTGTAATGCATGATTAATAACACCAAATCTACCACCAACAATTAAAATAGTATCTGGAACAAATTTATAATTTTCTAAAATAACATCTTTTTTATTAGAAGCAACTAATACTTCCCCATTAATTTCTTCATCAAATTTTAATATTTCTTTTCCTTTTAATACTTTTAATATATTATCATATGATGTAGAAATATAATCATCCTCATTTTCAATTAAAATACGCGTAATATCTTTAGATGTGACTATTCCTTTTAATTTTTTATTTGAATCAACAACAGGAGCACCTGTTATTAAATTATTTTTAAAATAATTATAAGTTTCTAAAATAGTAGTATGTTCATTTACTGTAAAACCTTTATAATAATCTACATCTTTAATTTGTAATCTTACACTATCTAAATA
>CANPWK010000038.1 GCA_947584105.1 uncultured Bacilli bacterium | reverse complement strand
GTTGGCACTGGTACTATAGATAAAGATGGTAATGTAGGTGAAATTGGTGGAGTTGAATATAAAATAAAAGGAGCAGTTAAGGATAAAGCTGATATATTTTTTGTTCCAGTAGAAAATTATAAAGAAGCTAAAAAAGTAGTAGATAAGAATCATTATAAAATCAAATTAATTAAAGTATCTACTTTAAAAGAAGCAATTAATTATTTAAAATAAAACAACAAAAAAACTAAAAAAGGTTGTTTTTTTTTAGGATTTTTGTTATAGTTATATTAGTATTGATATGATATAAGGATAGATTAGGAGTGATGATATGAAAAAGAAATCAAAGTCAGTAAGTAAAGCAAATAAAAAATTATCAGTATCAATAGTAACATTTGGTTTTGTATTTTTAGGTGCAATATTAATTGTTGGTGGTAACATTACCAATTTAATGGGAAATTCAGTTACTACAAATAAATATTATTGCGAAGAAAAAGGCTATGTCCTTAAAGATAATAAGTGTTATGGTGATTTTAAATATGATGCTATGATACTAGGAGATGTAAATAATAGTGGGGATGTAGATAATAAGGATGTATCTACTTTAGCAAGCTTTATTAATAAAGAAGAAGGATATGTGTTTGATGATTTTAGATTTTCTGCCTCAGATTTAAATAAAGATGGTAATGTAGATAATAATGATTTAAAAATTTTACAAGATTATCTAAATAAATCTAATACTTCTACATCTATTGGCCTAAGTTATGTTTGCCCTGCTGATTATAAACTAAATGACACTTCATGTGAGAAATCAGATGTAGTAGATGCTAAAAAGAATGATGGCACAGGAGATATCAATAATGATAATAGAGTAGATAATAAAGATATTGTTTTATTAGCTAATTATTTAAATGATAATCAAAAGTTATCTGATAAAGAGAAAAAAGCTGCAGATTTAAATAATGATAATAATATCGATACATTAGATTTAGAACTACTTAGAAATATTTTAAATAGTCAAAATAATCAGAATTAATATTATAGGAGGTTAGAAATATTATGAATAAAAGTTTAAAAAAATTGATGTTTTGTTTAATACTATCTATTGCAACAATCATTCCTATTAGTATTAAAGGATTTGATAAGAATCTAGGAGAAATTAGACAAGTTGGTGATGTAGCAAAATATAACAGTCATACTTTTTTTGCTTTCAAACAAGCAATTAATTCTAAAACAGCTGTTTTTTGTGCTAAATTCCACTTAGACTCACCTGCTGCTTCAGGAGTAAGTTGTACTTTAGATGATTTTAAAAATGATCAAATTAAAGCTGGAGTTGCTGCAATAATTGACAAAGCTAAAGCTGGTAACTCATCTATGACCCAAAATTATTATTATGCTGAAATTGCGATAAATTCATTTTTATATAATTATGATGGAAAAGATCAAAATAATAAAGTTTCCGATAATTATAATACAGCAGATCTTTTAGGTAAATATTATAGTTATTATACAACTGCTAGAGATGCTTATAATAAAGTAAAAAATGGTGTATCAGTTGATATTGAAGAAATAGAAGGAGATAAGAATAATACAGTAAATGCTGATAGTATCAGAAATATAACACAAAAATATAAAATTACTTGTCAAAATACTGATACTTGTAAATTGACTGTATCACATAATGCACCATCTGGTGTAAAAATAACTGTTAATGGTAAAGAAAATAAAGAACTTGATGTTAAAAACGGTGATGAAGTAACCATCCAAGTAAGTAATTTATCAGGTAGTGAAAATATTCAGGTTGATTTAGCTTTAAAAGGATCAATGAGCTATAAAGTTGCAGCAAGATATAAATGTGGAAATTATCAACCTGTAACAATTAATAAAACAGAAAATAAGAGTGTTTCTGCTTCAGATTCTACATATTTTAAAGTAATTACTTATGATTTACCAGAGTATCCACAAGTAAAAGTAAAAAAGATTGATTCAAATACACAAAAAGCTCTTGCTGGAGCAACAATTCAGTTAGCTTCTAAGAGTGGAAATGATTATAAAAAATTAAGTAATAAAACAACTAATAACAATGGGGAAGCAGTTTATAATGATATAGATGATGCTGGTGAATATTGTATAGTTGAAACAAAAGCCCCAGATGGATATTTACTAGATAATAAATATCATTGCTTTAAAGTTAATGTAGCTAATGATAATACAGTTACTGTTGTAAAATCAGATGCTAGTGATAGTGCTATTAATATATCAGAAAATTTAGTAACAGTTTCTTTAACTAATAAACCTAATGAGTTAAAAATATTAAAAAGAGATCTTAGTACAGAAAAACCACTTGCTGGAGCAACATTGAGACTTACAGATGAAAATGGTAATACGATAGTTCATAATGGTGAAACACTAGAGTGGGTAAGTACGACTCAACCTAAGACAATTGTAGGATTGCCATATGGAACATATTATTTAAAAGAAGTAAAAGCTCCTAGTGGATATATATTAATTTCAGAACCAATGGTTATAGAATATGATGGTTCTTCAGAAGGTGCTATGACATTTACAATGGACGATAAGGAAAGGTTTGTTGATATTAGTAAAGTAGATGTTTCAACCAAAGAAGAGTTACCAGGCGCTCATTTACAAATATTAGATGAAAGTGGTAAAGTTGTAACTTTAAATGGTGAAAAATTATCTTGGGTATCAACTGATACTTCTAAAAAAATTAAAGGACTTCCTGCTGGAACATATTACCTAGAGGAAACGCTTGCACCAGATAAATATAAATTAATGAAAGAAAAAATAAAATTTGTTATTGATGAATATGGTGTAGTTACAGTAGATGGTGACATATCTAATGATTCAGTTGTCATTATGACTAATGAAATGACTAAAGTTTATATCAGTAAAAAAGATTTAGTATCAGCTCAAGAATTACCAGGAGCACGTATTCAAATTTTAAATAATGAAGGATATGTTGTGGAAGAATGGACTTCTACAAATCAACCTCATTATATAGAAGGACTTCCTATTGGTAATTATAAAATTGTTGAAACACAAGTACCTGATGGATATACTGCAACTAAAGAAAGTGCTGAATTTACTATATTAGAAGATGGAACAATTACAGGAGAAACTACTATGTTTAATAACAAAAAAGTAGAGGTTCCAAATACTTTATCAGGTGTATCAATTATTTCTACAATATTTGGTGTATTACTAATTGGTAGTGGTATAGGAATTTATATTTACATGAAAAAAAGAAACTTTAATATGAAATAAAAAATTAGAAAATTCTAATTTTTTTATTTGAAAAATTATATTAATATATTATCTTTTTTTGTTAACTTTTTGTTATTAAATTTTTTAGTTTTTCTTGACTTTTTTAAATTTTAAAATGTATAATTAGATTATACGTGAATATTTTTAGCACAAATAACATAGTTTTTTAATGCATTTGAAAAATTGTTGAATAATTAATAATATAAAAATTATGGTATAAACATTATATTTATTTATAATACAAATTATAAGAAAGGAGAATCTAATATAGTTATAAAGTTATATATTAGGTTATATGTAGTAGTATGAATTCAAAAGATATAGATAGAAGTAAAATTACACCAATGATGCGCCAATATTTGAATATTAAAGATGCAAATCCTGGAATTATTATTTTATTCCGCCTAGGAGATTTTTATGAGGCGTTTTTTGAAGATGCAATTCTTTTATCTAGAGAGCTTGAATTAACATTAACTAAAAGAAGTGCCGGTTTAAAAGAACGTGCCCCTATGTGTGGAGTACCACATCATGCTGTTAATGTATATGTTGAAAAGTTGATTGAAAAAGGTTATAGAGTTGGTATTTGTGAGCAATTAGAAGATCCAAAAGATGCTAAAGGTCTTGTTGAACGTGGAATTACTCAAATTATTAGTAAAGGAACAGTTATTGATTCTCAAAATTTAAAAGAAAATGAATTCAATTATATTGGTAATATTGTAGATTTTAATAATAGTTATGGTATTTGTTATACTGATATTACAACAGGTGTTATTTATGTAACCTTGATTGATCATAATAATATTAATTTAGTAAGTGAAATAGTATCTTTAGGGTTAAAAGAATTAGTTGTAAATTCCAAAATTGATACGTCTATTATAAGTACATTAAAAAATCAATTTAAAATATTGGTTACTTTTAGTGAAGAAATTAATGAATTAGATGATTATAAATATATATATGATAATATAAATGATTATCGTTATATTGAAACTATAAAACATTTATTATCTTATATTACTAGAAATAAAATGATGACATTAACGCATATGCAGCCTGCAATTATCAAAGAAAATAATAGATATTTAAAAATGGATATTCATACTAAAAGAAATTTAGAATTAACTGAAACTTTACGATTAAAACAAAGACAGTATTCACTTCTTTGGTTACTTGATAAAACTAAAACAGCGATGGGTAGTCGTCTTTTGAAAACTTATATTGAAAATCCTTTAATTGATATGGATGAAATAAATAAAAGATATGATTATGTTGAAAAGTTAGAAGAAGAATTTATTTTAACTGATGATTTAAAGAATTTACTTTATAACGTATATGATTTAGAAAGATTAAGTGGACGCATTGCTTTTAATAGTGCTAATGGTAGGGATTTATTACAATTAAAATCTTCTTTAAAAGTTTTACCTGATATAAAAAATATTTTAGATACAATCAATTATAAAGAAATTGATCCCCTAATTGAGCTTTATGAATTATTAGATAATTCAATATATGAAAATCCTCCTATTAGTGTGAAGGAAGGCTATTTAATTAAAGAAGGATATAATAAAGAATTAGATGAATTAAAAAATATTCGTGCTAATGGAAAAGAATTTATTGCTAAGTTTGAATCTGAAGAAAAGAAAAGAACTGGAATAAAAACTTTAAAAGTTGGTTATAACCGTGTTTTTGGATATTATATAGAAGTATCTAAAGGTATGAAAAATTTAGTAAAAGAAGAGTATGGTTATGAAAGAAGACAAACATTAAGTAATTGTGAAAGATATATTAGTCCTATTTTAAAGGAAAAAGAGGCTATTATTTTAAATTCAGAAGAAAAAATTATAGAACTTGAATATGAATTATTTGTAGAAATAAAAAATAAAATTAAATCTTATATTCCTAAATTACAACAAGTGGCTAAAATTATTAGTGAAATAGATGTTTTACAATCATTTGCTACTGTTTCTAGTGAAAATAATTATATTAGACCTAAGCTTACAACAGATCATATATTAGATATTGAGTCTAATCGTCATGCAGTTTTAGAAAAAGTTATAACAGATGAATATGTTCCAAATGATATTGTTATGGATACTAATACAAATATTTTATTAATTACTGGACCTAATATGGCTGGTAAAAGTACTTATATGCGAGAATTAGCTATTACTGTTATAATGGCACAAATTGGATGCTTTATTCCAGCAAATAAAGCTACGATGATGGTGTTTGATTCTATATATACGAGAATAGGCGCAAGTGATGATTTAGTTAGTGGTAAATCTACTTTTATGGTAGAGATGAATGAGGCAAATAATGCAATAGAAAATGCCACTAATCATTCATTAGTTTTATTTGATGAACTTGGTAGGGGAACTGCTACTTACGATGGTATTGCTCTTGCTCAATCTATAATAGAGTATATTCATGATAATATTCATTGTAAAATGTTATTTTCTACACATTATCATGAATTAACTGATTTGGATAAAAAATTAAAAAATTTAAAGAATGTTCATGTTAGTGCATATGAAGAAGATGGAAAAATTACTTTTTTACATAAAATAAAAGAGGGCAGTGTTGATAAAAGCTATGGTATTCATGTAGCTAAGCTAGCTAATTTACCTAGTAGTTTGATAAAAAGAGCTGATGAAATTTTATCTTTATATGAAACTACCCAAAAAAGTGAAAAAGAAAAATATGTTCAAGAAGAAATTAACTTTATGGATGATTATAAATCTGAGATAGAGGAAAAAATAAAGTGAGGTTTTTAAGTGAAAAAAAATAAGGTTATTGGTTTAATAGTTATAATATTTTGTATAATTTTAGTTATAACTATATTAAATTTTAGTAAAAATAAAGATAGTTTGTATAATAAAACTATTGATAAAATTATTAATGCATCTATCAATTGGACAGATAAATATAATAATCTAAAAAAGAATTCACAAATTACTATTACTTTAGGTGTATTGAAATCAGAAAAGATGGTCAACATTGACATTAAAAATCCTAAAACTGGAAAATTATTTGCTGATGATACAACTATTACTATTAAGTATATAAAAAATTGCAAAGATAATCATGTTAGTAAATGTAAAAATAATTATTTATTTAAAGTTGCAGCTAAAGATATGGATAAGTTAGATAGTATAGATGGATATGACATTATTAATTTAAATTCTACTCAACAACAAATTGATAATAAATTATATAGAGATATTAATAATAAAGTATTATCTTTAAAAGAAATAGATGTAAAAATAACTAAAGATAAAAAAATAGTGGATTTTATAGATTCCTCTAAATTAGGAACTTATGTAGTTTATTATAATTATAAAAATAGTAATAAAAAGTTTAGTAAGATTTTCAATGTTATAGATAATAAAGTTCCAGAAATTATTTTTACTGATGATAAAGTTAATATTGATGTTGATTCTTATGATTTATATTCAAACGTTACTTGTAAAGATAATAGTAATAATTGTAGTTTAAAAATAATAGATGGTGAGCAAGAATTTTATAATGCTTTAAGCAATAAAAAAACAGGTAAATATCAAATCAAGTATGAAGCAAAGGATGCTTTTAAAAATTCTTTAATCAAAGTAAGAAATATAACATTAATAAAGTAAATAAATGAATAAAATAGTTTTAATATAAATGAAAACTAGCATAAATAAAATATGAGTCTCAAAATACTTGTATTTTTTTTTTTTTGATAAAATGGGTACGAAAGGTAGGAGTTATGAAGAGATATTTAACAATTTTTATAGTACTATTTTTATTTATTATAAGAGTAAATGCCGAAGATTATAAAACAGGTGATTTAATCAAATATAAAGATATTAAATTTTATGTTGTGAGTGATCATGGCAATTATCTAACACTTTTAAAAGCGGCTCCTTTGAATAAAAATCAAGATAGTGATTTAATGACTCAAGATTCTGATGTGGATATAATAAAAGTACCATATTGTAAGACTGATAATTCAACATGCAATTTTGAAGATTCAAATGCCAAAGAAATAATAGATAAATGGAGTAAGAAATTAGATGATAATGATTTAGTAGAAGTGAAAGTAACGTATAGTGACTATAGCAGTTCTAATGGTCTTAGTCGTGTTACTAAAAGCTATAAAGCAAGATTATTAACATTAAATGAATTAGTAACTTATTTAGACTTTGATACTTTAGATGTGAATGGTGACTATCTTGAAAATAATGGTTTAAAAACACCAAAATGGGTTTATGGAAGTTATCAGTACTATTTAATGGATAGGCCTGTAAGTAATACATCTCAGTTTTATTTGAGTGGTGGATATTTGGAATCCAAATATTCTGCATCATATGCGACTACAGGTACTACATATGGCTACTGTGCTTTAAGACCGGTAATTCATTTAAGTAAAAAAGCAAATATTGTAAAATTAAAGTCAGCAGTAAAAAGTATCGCTGATAGTGAATTTAAAACAGGAGATATAATTGAATATAATGATATGGAATTCTATGTAATAAAAGATAGTTCTAAAGATGATAAAACAATAACAATGATAAAAAGGATTCCATTGACATTAGAAGATATAACTAAATACAAACTAAATAATATCCATTTATCTAGTTATAAAAGATATGATGAAAGTACAGATTTAGTATATAATTCTGGGTTTGTAAGTTATTATTATAGGGAAGATGGATGTAGTATTCAATATAGTAACGATAAACAATGTAAAAATGACTATGAAAGTTCAGATGTAAAACAAGTAGTTGATGCTTGGGTAAAAGATAATATCAATAAGAGCGATATAGTAGAGGATGAATTAGGATATAAGGGAAGGCTGATAACACTTAATGAACTAATCAATAATTTAGGCTATATTAAAACATCATATGATGATTATTATGATAAGTATACAAATTCAGAAGAAACACCATTTTATTTTAAAGGATGGACAATGTCACCTTCTGAAGAAGATAGTCAAAATGTTATATTAGCTTCAGGAGCGACCGACTTTATACCTGTTTTGAGACAGGGGGAAATATACCCAGTTATAACAGTGAATAAAATAGTAAAACCATTAGAAAATAAAATTGAGAATAAAGTAAATGTGCCAAATACTTTACTTAATAACCCTATATTTATAGTAGTAATTGGAATTATCTTAATATTAATAGCGACCATAACTGTAAGTTTAATATTAAAAAGAAAAAAATAGTGTGAAAATTAATCTTGTTAACTGTTTAATAGTTTTTTGTGGAATAGCTACACCACTATTATCAATCTGGAATTTTCAACGATAAAAATAGACATATTAGCAAAAGAGAAGATAAATATTAAAAAAAAGTTGGATATGAAATAACCAAAAAATATTAAATAATCTAAACTTAAAACGGATAACAAAGTATATATATTTATGTTAAAAAAAGAATCTGAAGGAAAACTTAAAAAATTGGCAAAAATTGCTGGATTAAATAAATTTTGCGAATATATTATGCTAGAGTAAAAGAATTTAATTACAAAAATGGTTGTATTTTTTTGATAAAATGGGTACGAAAGGTAGGAGTTATGAAGAGATATTTAACAATTATTATATTATTTATATTTGTATTTGTAATAAGAGTAAATGCCGAAGATTATGAAACTGGAGAATTAATAAAGTATAAAGGTATAAAGTTTTATGTAATGGAAGATAATAGTGATTATTTAACACTATTAAAAGCAACACCTCTTACAGTGGATGAGGTAAATAATTATGGTAAAGGGTATGTTAATAGAAAGGCTTATTGTATTACTTATTTAAAGAGTATTTGTAATAATTATAAAAATGGTTATGCTTTTGACTTAAATGGAACAGGTTATGGTGGGGTTGCATATTATTCAGCTTCAGATTGTACTAGTGGTTTTACTAATGATTCTAATTGTAAAACTAACTATGATGATTCAGATATTAAACATATTGTAGATGAGTGGAGTAATAGTGTACTCAATCAAAGTGATTTAAAAGAGGTTGCTATAACATATGCTAAAGATGATAGTAATAAGGAAAATGTAACAGAAAAATATAAAGTTAGATTAATAACAAAAGATGAGGTTACTAAATTATTTTCTAAGATTCCAACATGGCTAAGTAGATATACTTATTGGTCAATGTCACCATATGATTCTAGTAGTGTAGGCTATATAACAGAGAGTGCTTCTTTTTATGATACAAGTGTTTACAAAGTTACTGTTCAATATAGACCTTACGGTTATAGAGATACACCAATAGGAGTAAGGCCAGTAATACATTTAAATAAAAGTGCAAGTATAACTAAAATAAAAAATAATTTAAAAGATATCAATGATACCGAGTTTAAAATAGGGGATATTGTAGAATATAATGGAAAAGAATTTTATATTTTAAAGGATGCTAGCAAAAAAGATGATAAATTAACAATGGTTACTAAACTACCATTGTCAAAAGAAGAAATAGAAAATGATTTAGTTAATCCTGGGACTATTAAAATGAATGATGGTAATGATTACAATTATGATTCTGCATTTATTAAATATTATTCTAGTGAAAATTGTTATGATATTAATCATAATAGTGATTGTAAAACCGACTATGATGAATCTTTAATAAAATCAATAGTAGATGAATGGGCAGATAAATTTTTTAAAGACAAATTAACTATAGATGAAATGGGATATAAAGCAAGGCTTCTTACAGTAGATGATTTAAAAGACAAGTTGGGG
>CANPWK010000037.1 GCA_947584105.1 uncultured Bacilli bacterium | reverse complement strand
TAAAAAACAAAATAAATATAAAATAAATATAATTCTATTTGCTTTGTCAGAATATTGATAAAGCCTAAATATTTTTGCAAAACAGTCTTTTTATTTTACACTATCACGATATGTGTTTTATTGACACAACTATTCTTTCTTTGCTATAATATATTATATGAGGATGTGAAAAATATGAAAATATTAGTTACTGGTGGTGCTGGTTATATTGGTTCACACACAGTTGTTGAACTTTTGAATGCTAATCATGATGTTATTGTTGTAGATGATTTTAGTAACTCAAATCCAAAAGTTTTAAAATACATAAAAGAAATTACTAAAAAAGATTTTGTTTTTATTGAGGGAAGTCTTTTAGATAAAGCTTTACTTGATAATATTTTTAAAAATAATAAAATTGATGTAGTTATTCATTTTGCAGGTTATAAAGCAGTAGGGGAATCAGTAAAAAAACCTTTAATGTATTATGATAACAATCTAATTTCAACAATTTATCTTTTAGAAATTATGGAAAAATATAAGGTATACAATTTGGCGTTTTCTAGTAGTGCAACTGTTTATGGAACTCCCAAAAAATTACCAATAACGGAAAATATGACACTACATACTACTAATCCTTATGGAACAACCAAGTTAATGATTGAAACAATTTTAAATGATTTAAAAAAATCAAATGAAAAATGGAGTATTGCTCTTCTTAGATATTTTAATCCAATTGGTGCTCATGAAAGTGGTTTAATTGGTGAAGAACCAAATGGAATACCAAACAATTTAATGCCATATATCGTTGAAGTTGCTAGTGGAAAATTAAAAGAATTAAAAATTTTTGGAAATGATTATGATACTAAAGATGGAACTGGTGTTAGAGATTATATACATGTTGTTGATCTTGCCAAGGGTCATGTTAGTGCGATTAATTATGTGAATAATAATGTTGGGGTTGAAGCATTTAACTTAGGAACTGGTATTGGATATAGTGTATTAGATATAGTTAAATCTTTTGAAAGAGTTAATAATGTAACCATCCCTTATAAAATTGTTGAACGTAGACCAGGTGATATTGCTGAATGTTATGCCGATGTAACTAAAGCTAAAAAAATGCTTGATTGGTCTGCTGAAAAGACAATTGATGATATGTGTCGTGATGCATATCAATTTATATTAAAAAATAAAGATTAATTGATATAAAGTAATATATATGAAGTTTGTTTGATTATGACTCATAGTTATTTTCATATTCTAGAGATACTAATGAAACTTATTAATGATAAAAGAAATGATATTTATATTCATATTGATAAAAAATTAGTTTTTGGTAAAGACACATTATATTTATTAATTTATTAATCTATAATAAAGGTGATTTATGAAAAAAATTTTTAATGATAATGATAAAATGAAAAAGTTATTAAATCAAATATTTAGATTTGCAATAGTTGGTTTTATTGCCACTTTAATTGATTTTGCATTTCTTTATATATTTAAGGAATTTTGCCATTTTAATACAATTATATCAAATACTATGTCTTTTACGATATCCGTTATTTATAATTATATTGCAAGTGTTAAATGGGTATTTAATGTTAATAAAGAAAAAAGTAAACGAACAAATTTTATTTTATTTATAATCTTTAGTGTTGTTGGACTTTTATTTAATGATTTAATCATGTATTTGTGTGTTGATAGATTAAATATATATTATTTAATATCAAAAATTATTGCAACTATAATTGTTATGATATTTAATTTTATTACTAGAAAATTATTTTTAGAATAATAGTGTATGATGGAGGTTTTATGAAGAAAATATCAATAGTCGTTCCTTGCTATAATGAAGAAGAAGCATTACCATATTTTTATAAAGAAATTGATAAGATTTCTAAGAAAATGGATTATTTAGATTTTGAATTTATTTTTGTAGATGATGGTTCTAAAGATAAAACTTTAGAAGTTATAAAAAAATATGTAAAAAAAGATAAAAGAGTTAGATTTGTATCTTTTTCTAGAAATTTTAAAAAAGAAGCAGCTATTCTTGCTGGATTGGAATATTCTAAAGGTGATTATGTTGCTTTGATGGATGCTGATTTACAAGATCCACCATCTCTTTTAGAAAAAATGTATAAATTAATTAATGAAGAGGGTTATGATTGTGTTGCTACAAGGAGAGTAACAAGAAAAGGAGAACCACCAATTAGAAGTTTTTTTGCAAGAATGTTTTATAAGATTATTAATAAAATGTCTAAAACAGAGATGGTAGATGGTGCCAGAGATTATAGACTTATGACGAGACAAGTCGTAAATTCAATTATTTCATTAAAAGAGTATAACAGATATTCTAAAGGAATTTTTAGTTTTGTTGGTTTTAAAACTAAATGGTTGGAATATGAAAATATAAAAAGAGTTGCTGGAAAAACTAAATGGTCATTTTGGAAGTTGTTTGTATATGCAATAGAGGGAATAACAGCTTTTTCTACAGTACCACTTGTTATTTCTGCTATATTTGGTTTAATATTGTGTTTTATTGCTTTTATATTAATTGTAGTGATTATAGTTAAAACTTTAATATTTGGAGATCCTGCTTCAGGTTGGCCATCATTAGTTTGTATTATTTTATTTTTAAGTGGGATTCAAATGTTTTCACTTGGTATTATTGGACAATATTTATCAAAAACATATTTAGAAACTAAAAATAGACCTGTTTATATTGTTAGAGAAACAGAAAATGATTAATTATACTTTTTATATTTATAATTTTTAAAAATTTAAAAGAGGTGTTAATTTATATAATAATGAAATAACTAAATAAATTCACTTCTTTTATACTAATATTAGTAATAATAAATTATTTTACTATAGTATTATTTTGCTTTTTATATTTATTTACAACAATATATCTTAAATGAAATTTCAAAATTTGGTACTACTTTTATTAAATTTTGGTATTAATTATTTTAAAAAGGAAGTTTTAATGGTGATATTTTATGAATAGAATATATAAATTAGATAACTTAAAAATATTTTTGATTTTTTTTGTAGTATTGGGACATATGATAGATTATTATCTTGGTTATAATCAACATCTAAAATCATTATTTATTTTTATTTATTCATTTCATATGCCACTTTTTATATTTATGACCGGATTATTTGCTAAAAAATCTAATCGTATCGATTATAAAAAAATATTATATTATTTTTTTATTGCAATTTTCATGAAAATAACTTTTTTCTATATATCAAATTTAATAAAACCTGCAACATTCAAATTGTTTGATTTTGACTGTGAGTGGTTTTTAATAGTTATTTCTATTTTTCTTTTATTAATTCCAATAATCAATAAAATTAACAAGTATTATTTATTAATTTTCAGTATTATATTATCATTATTTGTAGGATATGATGCTTCAGTTAATACATATTTAAATTTGTCTAGAATAATAGTATTTTTCCCATTTTTTCTTACTGGTTATTATTTATCCGATTATAAAGACTTATTAATAAGATATACTAATTATAAATGGATAAAAATTATTTCATTTTTAATAATAATTTCTTTTATATGTTTATGCATATTCAAGTTGGATGACATTTATAGATATAGATATTTGTTTACTGGTAAGAATCCATATAGTTGGGTATTGATTAAAAATTGTAATTATAGAAATAGAATGATTACTTATTGTATTCAATTTATTATAGGTTTTGCTATATTATCGATAATGCCTAATAAAAAAATTAAATATATCACTAACTTTGGAACAAGAACTTTACAAGTTTATTCATTACATATGCCGATAATTGTAATACTGTCAAACATAAATTTTATAAATGATTTTCTTTTAAAATATGAATATTTATTGTATATTTATTGTATATTTATTCCTTTGGCACTAACAATTATCTTATCAAATAGAATAATTGAAAAGATTTTTAATCATTTTAGAAATAATTTATTTCAAAAATTTTAATTTTTTTTTACAAAATAGTGCCAATGATAATAAATAATCTAGAATGAGTAAATGAATTTTTTATCTATCATTACCACATTATATCACTGTATATATATATAATTTTATCAATTATCAATATGAGTATTTTATCTACTATAAATTTAATAAATGCTTTAGCATTAATTATGCTTATATGCATATATTTATAAATAATATTTCTTTATTAACTATTATTATCTATTTTATTGAAAAATTAATTAAAAAATATAAATTAAAAACTAGTTGAGTTATATATTCAATTAGTTTTTTTATTAAAATTTGGAAGTAATATATGTTTTTACATAATTAGCTTATTACCTTTTATTATTAATTTTTAAAGCAAGAATGTTTGTGGCTCTTGGCCTATATATATTTTTTAGAAAATTGTAGAAAATAAATATAGGCTGGTGGTATACATGTATCATAAGAATTTAAATAAAAATTTAATAAAAAGAGCATATATTCATGATGATGAATATTATTATAAAATTATTAGAAAAAACGTAAAAAAATATAGATTAGAACAAAATTATACCCAACAGGATTTAGCTGATATGACAGACTTATCAAGAGAGTATATATGTGATATTGAAAATGATAGTAGAAATAAGCACGTTACAATTGCAGTGCTTGGGAGGATTGCTGAAGCCTTAAGAAAAAATATTATTGATTTTTTTAAGGAATAGTATAGGAGCGATAGTAATGAATTTTATTAAATTAATAAGACCTAAACATTATATTAAAAATTTATTAATTTTTTTGCCATTAATTTTTAGTGGAAAATTATTAGATAAAAATAATTTTATTACCACTTTGATTGGATTTGTTGTTTTTTGTTTGATTGCAAGTGTTATTTATATAATAAATGATATTAATGATAAAGAAAATGATTCTAAACATGAAACAAAATGTAAAAGACCAATTGCATCTGGTAAAGTATCTATACCACAAGCAATTATTCTACTTATTATATTATTAATAGTAGCTATTACTATTATAGAATTAAACAAATTAACATTATATTCAATATTACTTTTATTGGCTTATTTTATTTTCAATTTGGGATATAGTTTTGGTTTGAAAAATATTCCATTACTTGATATAGTTATTTTAGTATCTGGTTTTCTCATTCGTGTATTGTTTGGCGCTTCTTTATTATCTATAGAAGTTTCTAATTGGCTTTATTTAACAATTATATCTATATCATTTTATTTAGGATTAGGTAAAAGGAGAGGTGAATTTATAGCTAATAAAGATAAAACACGTAAGGTTTTAAAATACTATAACAAAGATTTTTTAGATAAAAATATGTATATGTTTTTATCTATGACTATTATTTTTTATTCTTTGTGGGCTACTGATTTAAATTTGGTTAACCGTAATACTAAATTATTAATTTGGACTATACCATTAGTCATAATTATTTGTATGAAATATAGTATGGATATTGAAAATAAAAGCGATGGAGATCCAGTAGAAGTTATTTTTAAAGATAAGGTTATTTTTTTGTTAGGGATTTCATTAGCCACTCTTTTATTTTTAATTTTATATGTATAGTAGATTATTTATGAAAAAAAGTTTAAATATTAATAAGTTTCTTGAATGGATAATTAAAATATTAATAATCTTATCTGTTCCATCTTTGACTTTTTTATTATCTAATCGATTTAATGGAATGCACATATATATTGGTGTTGTTATATCATTTTTAATTATGTTCTTAATAATATCTAGGCGAAAAATTACTAAAGTTAGATTGGATATATTAATTATTTCTGTATTTATTAGTATGTATATGATTAAAGTATTCATGAGATTTTCTAACAATAACATTTATTGTCTACAAACAGTATTGCATTATATAAATATAAATTTGGGTTTTGATACATTAAATAAAATAGTTGGTTTATTATCTATACCAGGGCTCACATTTGTTTTATATATTGTTTTAATTAAATTAAAGAAATTCTTAATAGTCGAATATAAAAAATTTAGTAAATTAGAAAAAAGATATATATTAATTGTGTTATCATTTGCAACCATATTTGCGATTGTTATAACAACATTTACAACTGCCTTTACTAAGCCAATATATAAAAATAAATTACAAAATTATGATGTTATATATACTAGTGATACAGGTGCACTTGTATCGGGGAATACTTTTTTTAATGTCAGTTATGTAGAAAATGATATAAGGCAACCTTTATTTGGAATTATGTCATTACCATTTTCAGTGCCTGCTATGATTATTGGCGATTTTTTATTTATGTTACCACATGTTAGTGGTTATGAATTAATGCTTATTATAATTCAATTCTTTTTAATTGCACTTACAACCGTTTTTTTAGCTAGACTTTTGAAATTAAATGATAAAGAAAAGATTATATTTTATATTTTATTTAGTGTTAGTTATCCTTATTTATTATTTTCATTAGTATTAGAACAATATGTTATTGGTTTGTTTTGGCTTATTTTCGCAATATATCTTTATTATACCAAATCGAATAAAATTAACTATGCCTATATTGGAGCTGTAGGTACTATGTTAACAAGTGGAGTGATTTTCCCATTAATTACTAAAGCTAAATCATTCAAAAAATGGCTTTGTGATATTTTTAAATGTTTTGTAGCATTCATAAGTATTACAATTATTGGCGGACAATTATCACAAATTTTGACATTCAAGGAAAAATTATTATGTCTATCATCGACTTTTTCGGGTAAAATAACATTTTGTGATAAATTATGTCAATTTTTAACTTTTGTTAGAAGTATCATTTTTGCTCCATCAGGTCAAATAAAAACGTTAGATTTTCATCCTTCTTATCAATTGATAGATATAAATAATATTAGTGTTATAGGAATTATCATATTATTAATAGTTTTCGTAGGGTTTTATTTAAACAGACATAATAAATTAGCACAAATTTCTATTGGCTGGGTTTTATTTTCATTTATAATCTTATGTTTAATAGGATGGGGTGCTCCAGAAAATGGTATGATTTTATATAGTTTATATTTCTCTTGGGCATATTTAATTTTATTGTATTTATTTTTTAAATCTATTTTTAAAAATAAAAATTTACCTATTATAATTTTTATGATAATAATGCTTGTTTATAATATTAAAGAATTAATTAATATAATCTCCTTTTCTGTAACATATTATTAGAATCAAGATAATGTAAAAATAATTAGTAATTAAATTGAAAATATGTGTTTGATTGGTCTTAAATAGTATATAAAATAATCTAAGATGTAATTTTAACTAAAGTTTAGGTATATAGTATAGAATATTAAATAGAAAGGAATCAATTAATAATTTTATTATTAATTGATTATATGTGAAATATGGAAGTAAATCTTTATGATTTTGATAAAACTATTTATGATGGTGATTCTTCTTTAGATTTTTTTAAATATGCAATAAAATGTAACAAAAAATTATTATTATACGTTCCTAAAATATTAGCTAATTATTTTTTATTTGTTATTAGAATAAAAAATAAGAAAGAAGTTAAAGAATGTTTTTTTTCCTTTTTAAAAAAGATAGATGATGTAGAGTTATTTGTTGAAAGATTCTGGTTAATTCATAAAAAAAAGATAAAAAAATTTTACCTCGTAAAAAGCCACGATAAGGATGTTGTTATTTCAGCATCTCCAGAGTTTTTATTGGAACCTATTTGTAAAAATTTAAAAGTAATGGATTTAATTGGTAGTGAAGTTAATAAAAAAAATGGTAAATTTTTTAGTGAAAATTGTAAAGGTTTAGAAAAATTAAAGAGATTTAAAGAGAAATATCCAGATGCAATAGTTAACGAAGTTTATACAGATAGTTTGAGTGATAAGCCAATTATTGAAATTGGTAAAAAAGCATTTCTTGTAAAGAAAAATAATATTGAACGCCTAAAATAATTATAAAAAAATTGTCAATAATAAAAAGGAAAAGGAAATGGTTATATGAGATATAAATTATTAGTAGTAACGTTGTTTTTAATGGGATTAATATTATCTTTTTTGTTATTTAATGTATTCTTTGGTTCAAATATAAGTAATTCTATTAAAAAAGATAATAATAAAAATGAAATAATAGATATAAATAAACATTATAGTGACTATGTAATTACAAATAAAGAATCTAAATTATATATAAAACAAAATAATAAATATTTAGAATATGGTAAGGTAAATGAAGGAATTACCTTAAATTTAGAAAAGCAAAGTATAACTTCAAAAACTAAATACTTTTTAATAAGTGGTTTAAATTTATATATATCATATAACGATGTTGATGCTATTAATAAATTGAATAATCAATTTAATAGATATAAAAATTATATTCCTTTTAACAATAATATAGTTACTAAAAATCCAACTATATTTTATGATGAAGATAATAATTATGTATATACTATTAATAAGTCGTTTGATTTAAAAGTCATTATTAAAGATAATGACAGATATGGTATTGAGTATAATAATAAGTTGTTATATATCAATAAAGATAATATAGAAAAAATTTACGATAATGATAATAATTCTACTAATAAACAAAGGCTCAAAACACTAACTTATCATCTTATATATAATAAAGACAAAACAGAATGTAAAATAGATATATGTCAATCATTAGAGCAATTTGAATCACATTTAAAATATTTAAGAGAAAATGATTATTTTACTTTAAAATTAAATGAAATGGAAATGTATTTAGATGGAAAAATAAATATCCCAGAGAAAAGTATTGTTCTGACAATAGATGATGGAACTGTATTTGATTTGGAAGCATTGAAATTGCTTGAGAAATACAAAGTAAATGCAACAATGTTTGTGATAACAAAATATCATGATAATATGGATGTTTATAAAAGTGATTATTTAGATTTAGAATCTCATACCAATAATATGCATAATCAATATGAATGCAAAGGATATGGTATGCAGGGTGGGGGAATTTTGTGTTTAGATGAAAAGTATGTATTAGACGATTTAAAATTAAGTCAAGATAAATTAAATGGCAGTAAATATTTTGCGTATCCTTTTTTTGATTTTAATGATAGAGCAATTAATTTGCTTAAACAAGCTGGTTTTAGGTTAGCATTTATTGGCCAATATAATACTGATGGTTATTCATATCCTAATCAAACTGATAAATATAAAGTTCCAAGAAAAACAATTTTTTCGACAACTACTATGGATGAATTCATTTCTTATTTAGAATAATATAATAGTTGATAGCATATAATAAATTAGTCAATTTGACAACAATTTTAATATATGGTATTATTTTACTTGTGATGGCACATTATTCTAGTCAATTACATTTATTATGAAGACGGGATTAAACAACCGTACATTAGCACATCTGTGAAGCTTCTGGTGCTTGCTTCTTACGCCCAGTTTGGGGTGAGTGCTGGAAGATAGAATGCTGGGCGCTCGTAATGGCATACGATTCCGACCCATCATTCGTGGAGACCTATTATTGTGTTTGGCCTAAACGTGAATACTGATGGACCAGGTACGAAATAGGATTAAACCTATTTGTGGCGAAAGTTATGAATAGTGTAGCTTGCCTTGAGTGATATATGGATTATTAAAAAACAATATCTTATAGCTAGAGAATATTGTAGTATGAAACATATATTGCAAAAAAGACTAATAATAAATGATTGGGGAGGAAAACTCCTAGAGTGACATTAGTTTGGGATTACAGTACGTACTAAGTGGTAATCAAGTCATATAGCTGGTAACACTATATTGCTTCTTTTCAAGGGGAACCGCTTATTGGTAACGGTAAGTAAGAAGTAGGGAAAGCCAACTTGACCTATGACGTAAAGTTAACCTTATTAATAGCCATGAAGTATCAAGGGGGTTTAAAGCCCTTTTTGTTTTGGAGGTTTATGAAAAATAATTGGAAATGGATTATTGAAATATCATTAATTGCTTTAGCTCTTTCAATTCTTTTTACATTTTTATCTAATACTGTAATTAGTAAAGTATCAATAATTATCGGTTTGATTATAACTATTATAATAATATTTATTGGAATTATTTTTGATATGGTAGGTGTTGCAATAGCAGCAGTTGAAGAAGCTCCATTTAATTCTATGGCTTCAAAAAAGAAAAAGGCTGCTAAAGTAGCTTTAAAATTGATAAAAAATAAAGATCGTGTTTCATCTTTTTGCTGTGATGTAATTGGTGATATATGTGGTATTATCTCAGGTTCAACTGGAACTGTTATTGCTGTTAGTTTAGCTAAAAATAATAGTAATGATTTA
>CANPWK010000036.1 GCA_947584105.1 uncultured Bacilli bacterium | reverse complement strand
GCTTTCAAACCAATATAACGATAATGCCAAGATTCATAATTATAGCCAGTTAGGTAATTTAAATCTTTTGGATATCTTAAAATAAAACCATATTTATAAGCATTATTTTGAAGCCATGTAAACTCTTCACATTCATCAAATTCTTTTTTCTGAGAACAATATGATTGAATATCTACGGCATAGCCAGTTTGATGTTCAGAAAAACCAGCTTTAGCAGCAATCTTATTAGCTTCATTTTCTCCATACCAACTAGAGTAATCTTCATATATTTTTTCTTGTTCTTGATAATTACGGTAAGATGAATTAATTATTAAAGTAAAACCATCTTTTTTGGCAGCATTAAACATTTCAATATAAGCATCATAAGCTACTTTACGTAATTGTTGATTTTCTCCATATGCATAAATATTACTGAATGTTTTCAAATCATCAGGATTATAATCTTTAGTTAAATAGTTATATTTATTTAAAAGCATCAATTCATTTTTGTTTATATCTGTTTTTTTAGTATGAGTATAAAAATCATAGTTGCTACCTACATTAATAATGGCAACGACATCTTTAAAAGACTTATCTTTATTTTTTTGTTTATATTTTAAATAATTATCTAAATTATTATAGATAAAATATTTTTCATTAATAAGTTTAGTTATATTTTTATTATATTTTTTATTTAATAAAGAATCTATTTGTTTATTTTTTAAATTTTTCTTAATAACTTTTATTTCTTCTTTTGAATATCCAATTTTATTTAACTTATAATCATATGTTTTAGTATAATTAATATGTTTTATTAGCAATATTAATCCAGTAATTACTATTATTAAAATTACAGATAGTATAATAATTGTTTTAACTTTTATTTTTTTCATATCATCACCATTTATATTTTAACACAAAAAAATGGTTTTTACACTATAACTATATCTTTTTATATAAATTAATAAAAGTAATTTTATCAATTTTGCTTTTTATTAATTTTTTTAGTATAATAAATTCAGGAGTTGGTAGTATGGCTAAGCGCAAAATTAAAAAAAATATAATGTTTATTGTATCAGCATTATCAGGTTTTGTGATTACTATTTTATTAATAATGCTTATATTTGATTTTCAAACTAGTAAATTTAAGCTAAGCAAACTACCAAGTTATATTGAAAAAGAAGGAAATTATAAATCCATAAGTAAATATTATAATGTTAATATAAAAACAACTAAAGACACTATTACTATTAATTTTAGTAACGATGAAGTTAGTTCTTATTTAAATGGAGTACTTGATAAAGATATTTTGACTTTTGAGATACCTAAAAATGATCCAAATACTTTGCTTAAAGGAAAGATAATTTATAGTGTAGCTGATAGTTTAGGACAAATTAATGGTAATGATAAAGGATATGTATCATCTTTATTAGGTAGTTTGGATTATACCACTATGAATATTAATGATAATGGAATAGAAATATATGCTGATAAGGAAAAATATATATATAAGTTTAAAGTTAATCAAAAATTTAAATTAGGCAGTGTAGCTAATGTATATTTTAAAGAAACTGACTTTTTAGAATATAAAAATAAATTACTTAATGAAGATTATTTCCAAATTACACAAGGTAATTTAGTATTTTATAAAATAGAAGAAAATGATAAAATTATTATGTATTTTGGGGAACCAAAAGAATTAACTAGTAGGACTTATAATAGTTTACTTAGTTTAATTACTGTAATGTATGATAGTAATACTAGTGATTTGTTTAATAAAGATGTTAAGAAGATTAAGACTACTAGTTTTAAGAATATTAATTTAATAAAAAATTACAAACCAACTGACAAAGAAGTTATTAACAATAAATTATTAGAAGATTATAAAATATTAAAAATAGAAATAAATTAAAGAATATTGGGTAAAATTATTTATCATTTATTCTTTTTTTTATTTATAAACATAAATTTTATTGAGGTGAATTATGAAAAAAATATTTATTTTATTATTGGGATTATTTATTTTACCATTTACAATTAATGCATCTACTACTGTATCAAACGAAATTAATTTAGGTGAAAATGCTAAAAGTGCTATTTTAATTGAACAATCAACGGGACAAATTCTATTTGAAAAAAATAGTCATGAAAAAATAGCTCCTGCTAGTATGACTAAAATGATGAGTTTGCTTTTAATTATGGAAAAAATTGATGCTGGAAAAATTAAATTAAATGATGAAGTAACAGTTTCAAAAAATGCTTCTAGTATGGGAGGAAGTCAAATATTATTAGAAGAAAATGAAAAAATGAAAGTTGAGGATTTATTAAAAGGGATTGCTATTGCATCTGGTAATGATGCTGTTGTAGCAATGGCTGAATTTATTGCTGGAACAGAAGATAACTTTGTTAAAATGATGAATAATAAAGCAAAAGAATTAGGATTAAATGATACTAATTTTAAAAATTGTCATGGTTTAGATGAAGCTAATCATTATTCGAGTGCTTATGATATGGCTATGATAGCAAAAGAACTTTTAAAACATGAAAAAATTTTAAATTATACTTCTATTTATGAGACATATTTAAGACAGAATACAGATAGGAAAATATGGCTTGTTAATACAAATAAATTAGTTCGTTTTAAAGAAGGTGTGGATGGTCTTAAAACAGGATATACTAAAACAGCTGGTTATTGTCTTACAGCTACTATGAAAAAAGATAATATGCGTGTAATTGCTACTGTTATGGGTGAAGATAGCATTGATCATCGTAATAGTGAAGTATCATCTATGTTGGATTATGGATTTAGTCAATATAAAATGCATAAGTATATTAGTTTGAATAAAGTTTTAAAGAAAATTAGTAATAATAAAACACAAGATGAAATAATTGAAATAGTTCCTAAGACGGATGTAAACGTTTTAACTAGAGTAGATCAAGATATAAATCCAAGTTATAGCATTAAAGTTAATAATATAAAAACCAATATTAAAAAAGGCGAAAAAGTGGGCACTTTAACTGTGAAAAATAACGGAAAAGTTATTAGTAAAGTGGATTTAACAGTTAAAAATGATGTAAAAAAAGCTAATATATTAGAATTATACTTAAATTATTTAAAAGATATTGCTAGTGGTAATATGAATTTATAAAACATAAATAATTATGTTTTTTTGCAAAAAATATTAAAATATGTTAAAATTCTTTAGGGGATGTTTTATGTCAATAATAGTCGATAAAGTAAAATTACTAGGAATACTTAAATCAGTAGATATAAGTTATATCATGGAAAGTCCAATTTTAATGGAATCAAGAAATAATATTTTAATTTGTCAAGAAACACTTTGTTTTTTTACTAAAGAAGTTAGTGGTAGAATTAAAGAACAGAGAAATAAACCAACCAAGATATTATCTAATTTAATATTTATAATATACAACTTAATGGAAATATATGTTAATTTTAAAAAAGATCAAAAGGTAATTAAAGTTGATGAAGAAATTTATAATATATTGAAAGATTTAAAAGCTAATTATGAACAAAATATTAAAAATGGAAAGCCACTTGATATAACATTTTTAGACAAGATAACAGATTTACTGAAAGAAGTAGAAATAAATTTAAATAGTCAAGCTAATAGCAAAATAGATAATAAAAAAATATTAAGTCTTGAACAAGATAATGAAAATTTAAATAAAGATTTAATAAAAAAGAAAGAACAAGTAAAAAGTTTAAAAAATAAAATTAAAGATTTACAAACGGAAATTATTTCTTTAAAACAACAATTAAAAAATTTACCATCAGCAGAAGAAGTAGATAATTTAAATAAGAAAATTACAGAATTAAATAATATAATTGTAGATAATAAAGAACAAATTGAAGATTTATTAAAAGAAAATACTTCATATAAAAGTTTAAATAATAAGCAAAAAGCAGTATTTAAAGAAACTTTAGATAAGATTAGTTTACAAAATAAACAATTAAAAGCTCAAATAGCTGAATATATAGATAAGATTAATAAATATGATAATGCTATAAATGAGAATATTTACAATAAAAATATTGAAGATGTAATTATTTCTTATATGTTTGAAAATGATTTTACTGTTTCTGAATTGACTAATTGTTTGAAAGGTAATTTTAACGTTAATAAAAGAAATATTAAAGAAGCAATTACAAAATTAAGTAATAGGTATTCATTTGGTCAAATTGGATTAAGAGATAACGAAAAGGTTTATAAATTAGGATTACCAGAAAATAATGATTTTACTATTGAAAATAGTTCTTCAACTTTAGATGTTATTTTAATTTCTGATTTGCATATTGGTTCTAATGATAATTCAGAATTGGATAATTTAGAAAAAATATATAATTATGCCATTAAAAATAATATAAAAATAATTATTAATTTAGGTGATTTAATGGATGTGCATATTTTTAATGAAGAAAATGATTTAAAACAGCTTAGACTTTATGATAATTTATTAAATGATTTAATTAAAAATTTGCCCAATGATCCTAATGTTGTTAATCTTATTTTAGGTGGTAACCATGATAAAACCTTATTAGAGTTAGGTTTAGACCCAATTAAAATTTTGTGTAATCAAAGAAGTGATTATATTAATTTAGGATATGATCATAAAAAAGTTAAAATAGGCTCAGGAACTTTATTTCTACATCATTTTTTTAAAAAGTTTTCAAATAATTTTATAAAAAAATATGGCAATTATGATAATGAAATAATTTCTTTGATAAATAAATACTATCAAAAGCAAAATCTTAATAGAGATAATGTATATATAGATATTTTTGGTCATTATCATATTTCTAAACTTTCTTTAACGGATTCTTATATAACAGTTCCTTCTTTGAATAAAGATATATATCAAAATGGAGCATGGCGTTTAAAAATATATTTTAATAATCACAATATTTCCGATATTATTTTAGTACCACTTTTAGTTAATGATAAATTATTGGAATCAACAGAAATCAATTATAAAAAAATATTGACTAAAAACAAGTAATTAATACTTGTTTTTTTAGTTAAAAATAAAAGTATTTTGATTGATTATAAAAGATATTTATGATAAAATTATATAAGATGTGGTGATTGTATGGAAAAATATGTACCTGACTTATATCAAAAAGATGTATTTTCTATTAATTATGATAATTTAATAAGCAGAGGTTTAAAATTTTTAATTTTTGATTTAGATAATACCCTTGCACTTATTTCTGAAAAAAAAGCAAATAGTAAAATAATTGAATTATTTCAGGAACTAAAATATAAAAAGTTTAAATTAATGATTGCTTCTAATAGTTTAAATAAACGGGTTAAAGCGTTTGCTGATGAACTTAATGTTAATTATATATGTAATTGTAAGAAACCTAAATCTAAAAAGTTAGAGGAACAAATTTTATACTCGAAATTTAAATTAGCGGAAATTGCAATCATAGGAGATTCTATGTTGGATGATGTAGTGTGTGGTAATAAAATTGGCATTACTACTATTTTAACTGATCCATTAGGAAAAAAAGAGTTTCCTTTTGCTTTTATAAAACGCCAGAAAGAAAAGAGAATCCAAAAAAAATTAAGAGATAATAATTTGTTTACTAAAGGTAGATATTATGAATAAATGTCAAGGATGTGGTGTTTTAACAGATAATGATTTATGTGAACGTTGTTTTAGAATTAAAAATTATAATGAATATAAAAAAGTAGATATAACATCTGAGAAATTTATAGATATTTTAAAAAATATTAGCAATAATGATTTAGTAATATTGGTAGTGGATTTATTAAATATTCCAGAATCATTTGATGATATAAAAAAATATTTAAAAAGTAATATTATATTAGTATTAACTAAATATGATTTAATACCATTTAATAATGAACCTAAAATTATTGAATATTTTAATAGATATGAATTAAATACTATTGCGACAGTTGTAATTAGTAGTAAAAAGAATTATCATTTAGATTATTTATATGAATTAATTATACAAAATAAAACTAGTAATAAAGTTTATTTCATTGGATATACTAATGCTGGAAAGAGTAGTTTAATAAATAAATTAATATATAATTATACAACTAGTAAATCATTAATTACTACGAGCTTTATGCCAAATACAACTGTTGATACTATTTCTGTATTACTTAATGATTTTATATTAATTGATACTCCTGGTTTAATTAATAAATATGATATAGTTAATTATTTAGATTTTAAAAGTTTAAAAAAATTAGTATGTAAAAGAAAAATTAGACCAATTAGTTATCAAATAAAAGGTAAACAATATATAAATATTGATAAATTTGCTTCCTTGAAAATAGAGAATAATAATATAATTATTTATATGCCAGAGAATATAAATATAAATAGATTATATAAAAAGGTTAATAATAATTTGTATTCAGTATCTCTCAAAATAGAAAAGACTTGTGACTTAGTAATACCTGGTTTAGGTTTTATTAAAATTATGAAGCCAGGCAATATAACTTGTAATATTATATCGGGTGTAAAAATATTTTGTAGAGATTCTATAATATAGGAGAGGAATATGAAAAAGGGAAATGTTGTTTTAATAAGTGTATGTATAATAATTTTAATATTTGGTTTAATATCAATGCCAAAAATTTATAAATATTTAAATACTAAAGAAATAGAAGATATTAAAATTGATGAGGAAAAGAAAGAAACTAAAAAGGCAACAAAAATAACGCTTGATAGCGAGATATTAAAGGAATTAGTATATCCTAATACTCATAATGATACAACTAATAAAGATACTTATTATAAATTGGATAAGCTTTCTATAACTGATTTTTCTAATAATGATATTTTATATAATGCTTTTTTACAAATTTATTCTGGATATTTAGTTAGTAGTGGTAGTGTTGGATGTTCTAAAAATAGTGTTAGTTTTTCATCAAATTACTTGGAATCTAGAATAAAAAATATATTTGGTCCTAATACTGGATATAATCTTACTGATTTTACAGTACCAAATGGTGTTAATAGTAACTATGTAGGTACATTTAAATATGATAGTAAAACTGGTAAATATATATATTATGGAGATTGTAATAGTAATAAATCTAATATTAATTATTACGATGTCAAAGACATATATTCAGTCGATTTAAAAAATGATGATAATGAATTAAATGTTTATTATTATGTTGCATTCTTGAAAATAGAAAATAATAAATATACATTATATCGCGATTATAATTATTCTGAAGAAATTAGTAGTGGTGAATATAAGGGTGTATCTGAAATTACTCAATTATTATCAAAATTAGATGTAAAAAAATATCAGTATACATTTAGAAAAGATACTTGTAATTACGATAGTTATTGCTTTTATGAAGGAAAGTGGATTAATGGATAGATTAGAAGGATATAATACTACAGGACATGAATATAGAATGTCACAAATTGATAGAAATAATTCGCAAAGATTAAAATGGATGATGGATGAAGCTAAAAAAAACGTTGAAAAAGCACAAAAAGCAAAAAAGTTAGATTCATCACCTGAAGGAAATGAAAAAGATCAAAGTAAATCTATTAATTATTTATTTGATAAGCAAGCATATCATCCTGAAAGTATAAATCATTTTAATTCATTATTTAAGAAAAATTTAAATAATAAATAAATATAAATTTAGCTATTAATATTGTATTTTAGCTAATTTTTTGTTACTATATTATTAGTAAAATAATGCTAGTGGGAGTTGAAATTATGAATAATACCAAAAAGATAAAGATTAATAAAATAGGTGATAAACATAAAAAAATAATACTAGTCTTAGTTATAATTGAAATAATTATAATAATTTCTTTATTAGCAACCGGTGGAAAATTAACAAATCTTTCGGGCAATTCAGTTACTCATGATTATCCCTGTGATGAGGATTATACATTTGAAGATAATAAATGTGTTAAAGTAGTTGAGAAAAATGCAGTATTATTAGGTGATATAGATAAAAATGGTATTATTAATGTCTCTGATAGAATATATTTATCAAGATATATTGATAAATGGCAAGGGTATACTTTAGATGAATTTTCAAAAGTAGCAGCAGATATAAATAAAGACAATAAAATAGATGAGAGTGATATAAATTTACTTAATAATTATTTATCTGACAATAAAGAAGCAAATTTAGGAATTGGTAAAGATAGATTTTGTCCTAAAAATTATAATATGGATGGTACTTATTGTAAACAAACTATTGTAAAGGATTTAAAATAATAACTTTGACATAAATATTTTATAAACGATGATAAAATAACTAAAAAAAAGTTATTTTTTTCTTTATTGCATACAATTAATTAGGAGGCTAATATGGAAAAGATAACTAATTCGATATCACTTATATTATTATCATTTCTAGTGTCTGTAGTTATTTTAAAGAATTTAATTAAAATATTAAAAGTTAAACATGCAAATCAAAGATTAAGTATTTATCTAGAAGAGAAACATCATAATAAAAAAAATACTCCAACTATGGGAGGAATTGCAATTACTGTTACTTTGTTAATTTTATATTTAGGTTTATATTTATTTAAAAAAATTACGATTAGCTTTAATTTAATTATAATTCTCTTTACTTTTTTTAGTTATTCTATTATAGGTTTTTTAGATGATTATTTAATTATTAAAAGAAATAATAATAAAGGTCTTAGTGAATCTAGCAAATTATTAATGCAGATAGTAGTAGCTATTATCTTTTTTTATTTATTCATGTTAGCTGGTAATGAACCACTTATTTGGATTCATTCTTTAAATATAAAAATTAATATATCATGGTTTTATGGTTTGTTTATACTGTTTGTTTTAGTGGCAAGTAGTAATGCTGTTAATATAACAGATGGTTTAGATGGACTTGCGGGTGGTTTATCATTAATTGCTTTTATTACTTTTGGAATTATTAGCTATAATACTAATTGGCTTTTAGGATATGTGGAGATAGCTTATGCTTGTTTTATTATTAGTGGAGCATTATTTGGATTTTTATTATTTAATATGAAGCCAGCAAAAATATTTATGGGGGATACTGGATCATTAGCGTTAGGTGCTACTTTAGGTAGCATTGCAATATTAACTCGTCATGAGTTACTTCTTGTTCTAATTGGCATTGTTTTTGTTATTGAGACTATTTCTTGCATTATTCAAAGATTTTACTATAAATTAACTCACAAAAGATTATTTTTAATGACCCCAATTCATCATAGCTTTGAAAAAAAAGGTTATAAAGAAGAAGATATAGTAAAAAGTTTTTGGTTAATTGGATTACTTGCTAGCATGTTGGCATTGACATTTGGGGTGTTATTATGAAAAAAGTTAATTTAGTATTATTTATTAGTATTATATTAATTTCTATATTTGGTATTGTTATGATTTATTCTGCATCAAATATTTGGGCTGATTATAAATATAATGATTCTTTGAAATATGTTAAAAATCAAGCTATGTTTTTTATTATTGGAATATTCTTAATGATTACAATTAGCAAAATAAATTATAAGTGGTATTATAAGAATGCTAATAAAATATTATTACTATGTTTTATTTTATTAATTCTAGTTTTAATACCAGGAATTGGAAGTGTAAGAAATGGTTCTAGAAGTTGGTTTGGATTTGGACCATTTGGGATTCAACCTAGTGAATTTGCTAAATTAGGATTAATTATTTTTACTTCTAGATATTTGACTAATAATGAAAATAATTTAAAAAATATTAAAACTGGTGTTTTACCGATATTAGGTTTAACATTACTTATGTTTGTAATTATAATGTTACAACCAGATTTTGGTACAGGAACTGTTTTAGTTATGTCTATTATAGGTTTGTTATTTGTTGGTGGTGTCAGCATAAAATTTTTTTTGAAAATTGCTTTAGTAGGAGTTGCTTTAGTAGTTGGCCTTATTGCAATTGCTCCTTATCGTTTAAGCAGAATTATTTCTTTTATTGATCCTTGGAAAGATCCCCTAGGAAGTGGTTTTCAAATTATTCAAAGTTTATATGCTATTGGACCGGGTGGATTATTTGGTATGGGATTTGGAAATTCGATTCAAAAACATTTTTATTTGCCAGAACCACAAACTGATTTTATATTTTCTATTATATCAGAAGAATTTGGATTTATGGGTGTTATAATTGTATCTATTTTATTTTTAACTATTATTATTTCTAGTTTTAATATTAGTCATAAGACTAATAATTTATTTGCTAAGTATTTATCTTTTGGTATAGCATTTCAATTTTCTTTTCAAACAGTACTTAATTTAATGGTAGTAGTAGGATTAATTCCTGTAACAGGGTATGCCCTTTTGTTGTACTCATAACTACAATCAAATTTTTCCCTTATTATAAGGGCATTCGTGAGATTATAGTA
>CANPWK010000035.1 GCA_947584105.1 uncultured Bacilli bacterium | reverse complement strand
CTTATGATGACAATGTTATCTGGGGTTAGTGTATTTGTATCATTTATATTAGGATTTCTTATTATATATGCTTCAAGGTTTTTAATGAAACGAAGAAATAAAGAGTTTGGAATTTATTTAACTTTAGGTATGAGTAAAAGAAAAATATCTTTAATATTATTCTTTGAAACATTATTTATTGGTATTATTTCACTTTTAGTGGGATTAGGACTTGGAGTATTACTGTCACAAGTTATGAGTTTAGTTGTTGCGAATATGTTTGAAGCAAATCTTACAAATTTTACATTTGTATTCTCATCATCTGCTTGTATTAAAACTATTATTTATTTTAGTATTATGTATTTACTTGTCATGATATTTAATACGTTAAGTGTAAATAAATGTAAATTAATTGATTTGTTAAATGGGGCAAAAAAAACTGAAAAAATTAAGCTAAAAAATCCTTATTTATGTATTTTTATTTTTATTATTTCTTGTCTAGTTTTAGGAAGAGCATATTATATAGTTACTCATGACTTTCTTACTTTACAAAAAGTAACAGATATAATAAAACCTATTATAATGGGGATGTTAAGCACATTGTTTATATTCTGGTCTTTGTCAGGACTAATTTTAAGAATAGCAAGGAGTATTAAAAAATTCTATTATAAAGGATTAAATAGTTTCACATTAAGACAGTTTTCAAGTAAAATTAACACAACAGTATTTGGATCAACAATTATTTGTTTAATGTTATTTATAACAATTTGCTTATTGTCTGCTTGTCTTACTATGAAAAATTCTATGAATGCAAATATTAGAAAACTATCTCCAGCAGATGCTTTATTTACAGCTAATATGAATATGGATAAATATTATGATAAATATAGAAATTATGGATATAATGATTCTCAAATAAGAAATTCACATTATACATCTAAAGAATTATTTTATCTATTTGATTTTAATATAATTTCTTATTTTAAAGATTATATAGAAGTTAATACTTATGCAACACCTGATTTAACTTTGAACCATACTTTAGGATCTAAACTAGATAACATTAGAACTAATTTTCCATTTTTAGATTATGATACAATGGAATATATTATGAAAATTAGTGATTATAATAAAGTAGCAAAATTTTATGGCATACACGAATATTCTTTAAATAATGATGAATATATAATTATTGCTGATTTTAAATCAATGGTTAATGTTAGAAATATTGCTCTTGAAAATGGGGAGATAATAAATTTATTTGGACACACTCTAAAACCTAAATATGATTCATGTCAAGATGGATTTTTAGAAATGTCTAGTCAACACATTAATACGGGTATAATTTTAGTAGCTGATAATATTGTAGATGAAGAATATTTAGTACAAAATCATTTGATAGGTAATTATAAAACAACAGAAAAACAAGAAATAATGAAGATAGAAAATAATATAAATGACTTAAATAAAGATTCAAAAGCAAATGAATATTTACTTCCAAGTGGTTCAACTAAACTTGCTATTAAAGAAGCAACTGTTGGATTATCTGCAATGGTTACATTTATTGGCCTTTATTTAGGAGTAATTTTCTTAATTAGTAGTGCAGCAATTTTAGGATTAAAAGAATTATCTGAAAGCAGTGATAATAAAGAAAGATTTCTATGCTTGCGAAAAATTGGTACCGATGAAAAGATGATTAATAAGGCATTATTTAGACAAATAGCCATATTCTTTATGTTACCTTTAATACTTGCTTTAATTCATTCTATTTTTGGTATAATGTTTGCCGTTAAATTTTTAGAAGTTTTTGGTAATGAACAATTATTACCATCAATTATTGCAACAGCAATATTTATTGTTATTATTTATGGAGGATATTTTTTAATAACTTACTACTCAAGTAAAAATATTATAAAGGACAGAAAATGAGTAAAAAGTATATATTATTTTTATTATATGAATATAATTTTTACTGTTTTGCAAAATAAATGTTCTTTTTTTTTATTTAAATATGGTATTATATAAATAAGGCAATTATTTAATATATTTATATATAATATTAAGAGGTGAATATGAAAAAAATAATTTTAAAAATAGATGGAATGAGTTGCTCTGCTTGTGCAAATCATGTTGAAAAATATTTAAGTAAGCAAAAAGGCATAATTGATGTATCAGTAAATTTGGTAATGGGACAAGCTTTAATTTATTATGAAGATAATTTAAATATTGCTGATATTGGTAAGTATATTAATTCATCAGGATATCAATATGCTGGTATATATGATGAACGTAAAAAAAATTTAAAAAATAGAAATAAAGTATATTTAATTATATTGGCATTTTTAATTTTATTTATGATGTATATATCACTTGCTAGTATGTTTAATCTTCCAGTTATACCAATTTTAAATTCAAAAAATTATCCAGTTAATTATGCAATTATTTCATTTATTATCTCTTTACCTTACTTAATTTATGGTAGAGATATAATAATTAATGGTATAAAAAAGTTGATATATAAATCACCTAATATGGATACTTTGATATCTATTGGTATATTAGTATGCTTTATTTATAGTTTTATTAATATGATTTTAATAATATTAGGGCATAATATGTTAGTGGAAAGACTTTATTTTGAATCAGTATGTATGATTATATTATTTGTTAAATTGGGAAGATTTATTGATTATAACAGTCGTGAAAAAACAAAAGATGCTATAAAAGAGTTGGTAAAAATTACTCCTGATTTTGCTCTTTTAAAAAACAATGGTAATGAAAAGAAAGTTACCATTGATGAGGTTAAAGTAGGGGATATATTAATTGTAAAACCTGGAATGAAAGTAGCAGTTGATGGTGAGATAATTAAAGGGACTTCTCATTTTGATGAATCGTTTATTACGGGTGAATCAAGACCAGTAAAAAAAGGAAAGGGTAAAAAAATAGTAGCCGGTTCTATTAATTATGATGGTATTGTTGAATATAAAGCTTTAAAGATAGGTCCTAAATCTACCATTTCACAGATGGTTCATTTAGTATTAGAAGCAAGTAACTCTAAGATGAAAATCTCTAAAATAGCTGATAAAGTTAGTCTATATTTCGTTCCAATAATCATGATAATTTCTGTTTTAACATTAGTTTTTAATTTGTTAATTGGAACATCAATTCAACAATCACTTATTCATATGGTAACTGTTTTAGTAGTTGCTTGTCCTTGTGCTTTAGGACTTGCCACTCCTTTAGCAATAGTTGTTGCAATTGGAACTGCATTAAAATCTGGATTATTAATTAAATCTAGTGAAGTGTTAGAAATTTCACCTAATATAGATACTATAGTATTTGATAAAACAGGGACATTAACTTATGGGAAATTATGTATTAGTAATTTTTATAATTATTCTAAATATAGTGATAAAGAACTTTTAAATATAGTTGCTAATATAGAAGCTAATTCAATACATCCTATTGCTCAAGCATTTAATAATTATAAGATAAAAGAATTAAAAGTAAGTAATTATCAAGAAATATCTGGAGTAGGTATAACAGCTAAAATTAATAAGAAAACTTATTGTTTAGGTAATAACAAATTTCTTAAAGGTACTAATAATTACATAGAAGTTGAAAAAGAAATATCTAAAATGGGTAGTGTTATTTATATTGTAGAAGATAATGATATAATCGGTTTAATTGGTGTTAAAGATATTATAAGAAAAGAAGCTAAATATACTGTAGAGGCTTTAAAACATTTAGGTATGGATGTTATTATGCTTACTGGTGATAATAAAGTGACAGCTAATATTATTGGAAAAGAACTTGGTATAGATAATATTATTGCTGATTGCCTACCTAGTGATAAGATTGAATATATTCAAAAGTTAAAAGCTGATAATAAAAAAGTAATAATGGTTGGAGATGGCATAAATGATGCTCCGTCTCTTACAACAGCTGACATAGGGATAAGTTTTAAGGGCAGTACTGATATTGCTGCTAATTGTTCGAGTGTTATTATTACTAATAATAATCTTGATGAAATATTAAATTTTTTAACAATAGGAAAGAGAACATTAAGAAATATTAAACAAAATTTATTTTGGGCATTTTTCTATAATATCTTAATGATTCCTATAGCAATCGGATTATTTAAAAATATAGGATTGGAAATAAATCCTATGATTGCTAGTTGTGCTATGATGTTATCAAGTTTATTTGTGGTATTTAATGCTTTACGATTAAAAAAGATTAAGAATATTACATAATTTTATAGGTGATGAACATGTATGATACAATAATTATTGGTGCAGGTCCAGCTGGACTTACAAGTGCGTTATATTTACTTAGAGCAAATAAGAAAGTTTTAGTACTAGAAGCTAAATGTTATGGTGGTCAAATAATTAATGCGAGTAAAATTGCAAATTATCCAGCCATAGAATCTATATCTGGTTTTGAATTTGCTGATAATTTATATAATCAGGTAAAAAAGTTAGGTTTGAAAATTAATTATGAAACAGTAATTAGGATATCAGAAGATAAAACTGTTATAACAAATAAAAATGAATATAAAGCAAAAACTATAATAATTGCAACTGGGGCATCTAATAGAAAGTTAAATATAGATAAAGAAGAACAATTTATTGGTAAAGGAGTTTCTTATTGTGCTACTTGTGATGGTAATTTTTATAAAGATAAAATAGTTGCTATTAATGGTGGTGGTAATACTGCTCTTTTGGATGCTATATATTTATCTAATCTTGCAAAAAAGGTTTATTTAATTCATAGAAGAGATGAGTTTCGTGGTGAAGATATTTATTTAGAGGAACTTAAAAAATTAAATAATATTGAATTTGTTTTAAATTCTCATATTATTTCATTGAATGGTAATGATAGACTTGAATCAATAACAATTAAGGATAATTTAGAAAATATAAAAAATATTAATGTTGATGGTTTATTTATTGCAATAGGTCAGGAACCTAAAAATTTAATATTTTCTAATATAGTAGATATAGATGAAAATGGTTATATTAAGTCAGATGGTGTTCGTACTAAAACTCCTTTAATATATGTAGCAGGTGATACTAGAGTTAAGTTTTTAAGACAGCTTACTACTGCTGTAGCTGATGGTAGTATAGCTGCAACAACAGCACTTAAAGAGATGAAAAATATAAAAGAATAAATTTAAAATTGTAAAAATATATGAGGTTTATGTATGGGAAAATTAAAAAATAAAAATATTTATGATAGGAAAATAATATTAGGTGTTATTTGCCTTATAATAGTAATTAGTGGTATTTTTGGATTTTTATATGAATTTATATTTTATTATTTTAATGGTGGAATGCAACAATTTTATTGGCGAGGTGGTAATTTTCTTCCTTGGATAAATATATATGCAATAGGATCTCTTTTAATATTTTTCATAACTTATAAATTTAAAGAAAAACCTTGGAAAGTTTTTTTAATCAGTACTATATTAAGTGGTGTTTTAGAATTTATAGCTGGATTAGGCATGTATATTATCGGTGATGGCTTTAGATGTTGGGATTATAATCAAGAAATACTAAATTTTGGAAATATTTTTGGTTTTGTTTGTTTACGAAGTGTACTATTTTTTGGACTATCTAGTTTGTTTTTAATATATGTTCTTGTTCCATTTTGCTTTTTTATAGCAAGACATATGAATAGAAAAATTTTTCTTATTATCAGTATTACAATTTGTACTATTTTCTTAGTAGATGAAGTATATAATTTATTGATAGCTAGATTATTAGATTTACCTAGAGCTTCGGAGATTTATAAGCAATTGGGATTACATTATGTTAGTTTTAAGTAAATAATTTAATAGGAGGATATATGAATAAATATATAAAGTTAGCTATAGATTGTGCTAATAAAGGTATAAAAAATAAAGAAGGGGGACCATTTGGTGCAGTCATTGTAGATAAAGATGGCAATGTTATTGCTAGTAGTAATAATAGAGTATTAATTGATAAAGATCCTACAGCTCATGCGGAAATTGTAGCTATTCGTAGAGCTTGTAAATTATTAAATAACCATGACTTATCAAATTATATTATGTATACATCTTGTGAACCATGTCCTATGTGCTTGGCGGCTATTGTTTGGGCTAATATTAAAAAGGTGTATTTTGCTTGTGATAGGAAAGATGCTGCTCGTATTGGTTTTCGTGATGATGATATATATGAATTTATTAAAGGTAATAATGATTTAATATCGTTAAAACAATTAGATCGAGATGAATGTATGAATTTGATGCAACAATATTATGATAATAATGGAATTACGTATTAAAATTAATGTTGATAAAATAATAAACTTATAGATGATAATAATTTATTTGAGGAGTTATATGTTAGAATATAAGAATATAGAAAAAAGTATTATAAAAAAATATAGGAAAGAAATATGGTCTAAATTTATTAAAGCAATAAAAGATTATCAATTGATTAATGATAATGATAAGATTGCCGTTTGTATAAGTGGTGGGAAGGATTCGTTTTTACTTGCTAAATGTATTCAGGAATTAAAACGTCATGGGAAGATACATTTTACTGCCTATTATATAGTAATGGATCCTGGATATACAGAATATAATAAGAAGTTAATTGAAGAAAATGCTAATAAGTTAAATATTCCGATAGAATTTTTTTCAAGTAATATATTTAATGTAGTTGCAACAGTAGATAAAAGTCTTTGTTATTTGTGTGCTAGAATGAGAAGAGGATATTTATATAATAAAGCTAAAGAATTAGGTTGTAATAAAATTGCTTTAGGTCATCACTTTGATGATGTGATAGAAACTACTTTATTGTCAATCTTTTATGCTGCAGAAGTTAAAACTATGATGCCAAAATTACATAGTCAAAATTTTGAAGGTATGGAATTAATTCGACCTTTATATTTAGTAAAGGAAGATGATATTATTTCTTGGAAAGATTATAATAATTTGGAATTTATTAATTGTGCTTGCAAATTTACAGAGAAGTGTCATTTAGAAGATAATAATGAAAGTAAGAGATTAGAAATAAAGAAATTAATAACTTCTTTAAGAAAGATTAATAAAGATATAGATCATAACATTTTTAAATCTTTAGATAATATAAATTTAAATTGTGTTTTAGGTGTTAAAGATAATGGAATTTATAAAAGTTTTATTGAAAATTATGATAAATAGTTATTAAAGTAATATTTATTAAATTAAACTGCCAATTATTAAAGTTGTCAGTTTTTTTGTTGACATTTAACAATAAATTTCATACAATTAATATGTAATATTAAGTAATGATAAGGAGGAAATATGGCAGTTATAAAAATTAGTGGTCAAGAATTAGAGGAAAAAATAAAAACAACAAATAATAAAATTGTAGTAGATTGTTATGCTGATTGGTGTGGTCCTTGTCGTATGATAGCACCTATTATTGAAGATATTAGTAACGAGATAAATATGTGTGATTTTTATAAACTTAATGTTGATGATAATGAATTATTTGCTCATAAGTATAATATTATGTCTATACCAACTATTTTAATTTTTGAAAATAATAATTTAAAGGATAGAATAATAGGATTTCATTCTAAAGAAGAAATAATTGCTAAGATTAAGTAATATATTAAAATCTTATATTATTTAAAAGATAATTTTTTAATATATAAAAGTAGGTGTTTGGTTTGAAAAGAATAAGAAGTAATAAAAAAGTATTTGTTTTAACTTTTATTTTCATATTTGTATTTGGATTTTGTAATTATTATAAAGAAGATATAAAGAAAATAACTGATAATTCTGTTAAATTTGTCCATTCAAATTATTATACTATCGATAAAATACCAACCTATAATGGGCAATCATATACTGTTATTAACAATAATGTTCCAGACTTTAAAGATAAAGATTTAAATACTGAAACATTTGAACAATATAGTGATTTAGATTCATTAAATAGAGCTGGAGTTGCTTATGCTAATATTAGTTTGGATACAATGCCTACTGAAAAAAGAGGTAGTATAGGGCAGATAAAACCATCTGGTTGGCATACAGTAAAATATAGTATAGTAGATGGTAAATATTTATATAATAGATGTCATTTAATTGGTTATCAATTAACTGGGGAGAATGCTAATGAAAAAAACTTAATTACTTGTACAAGATTTATGAATACTGTCGGGATGCTTGAATTTGAAAATAAAGTAGCAGAATATATAAGAGCAACTAAAAATCATGTTTTATACCGTGTGACACCTATTTATGATGGTGATAATTTACTAGCTAGTGGAGTTCAAATTGAAGCTAAATCAGTAGAAGATAAGGGTGAAGGAATTTCTTTTAATGTTTATGTTTTTAATGTTCAGGAAGGTATTACAATAGATTATAAAACAGGAGATAGTTCTTTAAAAAATAAGTAAATTAATTTTTGAAAATTCTTTTTTTCATAAAATTTAATTTAAATAAAACTTTTAAAATATTTAAGAAATATATTGAAAAAATTTCTTTTTTTTTATACAATAAAGATGAAAGGTAGGAAGTATGAAAAGATATTTAAAAAGTTTTGCTATAGCGTTAGTAGCTATGTTGTTTATGAATACGGTTAAAGCATATACAATTAATGGAGAAACTAATAAATATGGTGGTACTAACACTGATTCATTTAGTGATATTGTAAAATCAAGTGATGGTGGTTATGTTGCTGTTGGGGAAACTTATTCTACAGATCTTGCAGATGGAATTAGTGTAAAATTATCAGATGGTTTAATAGTAAAATATAATTCAAATGGTGAAGTAGAGTGGCAACAAGTTTATGGAGATGAAAAAAATGATTCTTTTAACAGTGTAGTAGAAACAGATGATGGTTTTGTTGCTGTTGGGTATGTTAAGAAAAATTGTTCTTCATCTGTTTGCAATAATACTGCTGTAGTTGTCAAATATGATAAAGAAGGTAAACAATTATGGAAAAAAGATTATGCAGGAAATAAAGCTGTAAATTTTAATGATATAATTAAGACAAGTGATGGAGGCTTTATTACTGTTGGAGTAACTGATTCAACTAATATAAAAGATAATACTTCTAAAGGATCTTATGATGCATTGATTGTTAAATATGATAAAGATGGTAATGTATCTTGGCAGAAATTATATGGAGGTAGTGGAGCTGATTATTTTCGAAAGATAATAGAAACTGATGATGGATATATTACAGTTGGTGATTTTGATTCTACTACTATAGAAACAGGTGAGATTGGAACACTTACTAAAAAAGGAAAAGTTTCATATACTGAAGATGCATTAATAGTTAAGTATGATAAGAGTGGTAATGTATTATGGCAAAAAAATTATGGTGGTAGTGAAAGTGATTCATTTTATAGTATAACGGCTACTGATGATGGATTTGTTGTAGTAGGAGATAGTTCTTCAGATGATATAGAAGGCGTTTCTGTAGATAGTATGGGATCTGATGCCATAATTGTTAAATATGATAATAGTGGTAATATATTGTGGCAGAAAAATTTTGGGGCAGCTGGTTTTATGCATAATGAACGTTTCAATGATGTTATTAAAACAGATGATGGTGGAATATTAATAACAGGTTATATCACTTCAAATGTAGGAAATTTAAAACTAGATGGTGCTCGTGATGGTATAGTTATCAAATATAATAAAGATGGTAAAATTGAATGGCAAAAAAACTTTGATGGAGGAAACCATAGCTATGATGAATTAAATTCTATTATTGAACTTAGTCACAATAAATATGTAGCTGTAGGAAAAGTAGATGTTGCTAAATCTGGTGGTGCAGTTTATGATGGATTAGTACTAACAATAACTTTTAAATATGAAATAACTAAAGAAGAAACAACTTTCGGAAGCTTTGATGTTCTAGAAGATAATGGAACTGTTGAAGTTGTTCCAAAGCCAGATGATGGATTTGTAGTAAAAGATGTAGTTGTAAAAGATTCTAAAGGAAATAATGTTCCTGTTAAGAAAGATAATGGTTATTATTTTGAATTATCAGATGATGTAACGGTATCTGTAACTTTTGAAAAACAAGCTAATAAACCAAGTGATGGTACTGTTATACAAATAAAAGAAAATCCAAATACAGGTGATTATATAACTAAATATATAGTATTTTTCGGTATTTCTTTTACTGGAATAATTGTAAGTCTATTTTTAAAACATAAATTTATTAAATAAGAAATATATTGAAAAAATTTCTTTTTTATATAATAAAGATGAAAGGTAGAAAGTATGAAGAGGTATTTAAAAGGTTTTGCTATAGCATTAGTAGCTATGTTGTTTATGAATAAGGTTAAAGCATATACAATTAATGGAGAAGTTACTACATATGCCGGAAGTGGTGTAGATAAGTTTACTGATGTACTTAAATCAAGTGATGGTGGATATGTAGTTGTTG
>CANPWK010000034.1 GCA_947584105.1 uncultured Bacilli bacterium | reverse complement strand
ATCTAAAACTAATTTAAAGACAAGCGACTTTAATTTAATAGAAAAATATTTAGAAAAATAGTAAATTTACTATTTTTTTATTGACTAAAATATTTAACTATTATAAAATTAACTTGTAGAAAAGAAGATAAGTCAGAACGGAGGAAATATGTCTAATAAATTGGAAAACATAAAATTTATATTGACAGGGCAAATGACTTATATATTAAAAAAAATTAATAATACTAAAAAGGAACTTATATTAGTAGAAAAACAAATGAATTCTTATAAGAATACAATACATTATCATACTTTACAAAATTATCAAAAAATTTTGGAAAATAAAATTAGTGATTTAAAAAAAGACTTTATAAAAGAATTTAGAAAAGAAAATAAAATTCAAATTATGGAATATTTGCAAATAAAAAATCTTAAATGAAAAAATGTAGCTTACTACATTTTTTTGTGTGAAGAAAAATTCTAATTTTGTCGAATTTGTATAAAAGTAAAAATAAATGTGCTAAATTAAATAGAGGTGATATCTTGAGAATTAATATCGAGTATCGGAATGGCATTTTATTTGTTCGACTAAAAGGGATTTTAACAAAGAAAACTGTTAATAAATTAAATAAAAAAGTTACATTTATAGTTAGTAATAACGGTATTAGAAATATTGTTTTTAATGTTTCCAAGTTATCGAAATTAGATTATAAAGGAATTCATAGCTTGCTTTATAATTATGAGTTATCTAAAAGAAATAATGGCCGAGTTTTTATTTGTGGAATTAATGATCAAATAAAAGATATTGTAAAAAACACGCATCTATTAAAGTATATATATGAAATATCTAGTGAATTATGTGCTATGAAAGTGTTGAAAGGGTGATATTTTGAATTTAGAGGAAGCAATTTTTAATAATCAAAATTTGGTATATTCTATTGCTAATTATTTTAAAAATTATAAGAATAAAGAAGATTTATATCAAGCTGGTTATATGGGGATTATTAATGCATATCGCAATTTTAATATAAATCAAGGTTGTAAATTTTCAACATATGCATATCCATATATATTAGGAGAGATGCGCAAATTAGTTAGGGAAGATAAAGGTATTAAAATTAGTAGACAAATAAATAAAATAAATTTAATGATAGAAAAAGCCTATATTTTATTAAGTCAAAAATTAATGCGTAATCCATCTTTAACAGAGATAGCTAACTATTTAGAAATAGATGAATATCTAGTTAACGAAGCTATTAATAGTACAAATGTTATTAAAAGCATCGATGAACCAGTAAATGAAGAAGGAAATTTTACTTTACAAGAGGTTATTGGTTATAGTGATAATATAGATGATTTAATTATGCTTAAGGATAATTTAAAAAAATTAAATTTACAAGAACAAGAATTAATTAAAAATCGTTATATAAATGATTTAACTCAAACAGAAACATCAAATATAATGAATATGACACAAGTTCAAGTTTCTAGGCAAGAAAAAAAGATATTACAAAAATTAAAAAGTAAAATTAATGTTTAATAGTAAAATTTAAAAAATCTTATTGATAATAAGTGATAAATGTGTTATAATCATTTATGTCGGAACGGAGTAGTACTCAAGAGGCTGAAGAGGCGCCCCTGCTAAGGGTGTAGACCGGGTAACTGGTGCGAGAGTTCAAATCTCTCCTGCTCCGCCATTATGATTATTAACCGTTTAACAACGGTTTTTATTTATATATTTTTAATACGGGGAGATAATATGGAAGATATAAATTTATTAGAAGAGAAATATATTGAATTATTGTTAAAGAGATGTTTATCTTTTTCAGACAGTAAAATATTATTTATTAGTTATGATAAAGTAAATAAAAATTTTATAGATAAAGTTATTCAATATGCTAAAAGAATGCAAATTAGTGAAATCGTTTTAGAAGAAGAAGATGCCTTTTTAATGCATGATAAACTTAAAACATTATCTATATCAGAAATAAAACAAGATCCTTATTTCGATAAAACTAAATGGAATACATACGCTAAGAAGAATGCAAGCTTTTTAATGTTTGAAACTTATTTTCCTAATTTAATGAATGACATTGATTCAAATAAGTTAGCTCAAGCTAAATTATTTAGCAATAATACTAGAAATATATTTCGAAATTTAGAATCAGAACATAAAATACCTTGGTGTATAGCTGCACTTCCAAATCAAATATGGGCTGATTATTTATTTAAAGATGATGATTCTTATGATAAATTATTTAGAGTTATTTTAAAAATGTGTATGGTTGATACTCCAAATCCTATTGAAAGTTGGAATAATTATATAAGTGAAGCTCAAATTAGATCCGATAAATTAAATAATTTGCAAATTAAAAAATTACATTATACTAATAATCTCGGCACAGACTTATATATTGAACTGCCAGATGGGGCTATTTGGTGTATTGTTGGTGGTAAAGATGAAAAATATAGAATTTGTAATATGCCTAGTTATGAAGTATTTACCACTCCTGATTATCGAAAAACTGAAGGAATTGTTTATAGTGCTAAACCTCTTATCTATGGTGGAGGTTTAATTGATAAATTTTATATTGTTTTTAAAGAAGGTAAAGTAGTTGACTATGGAGCAGAAAAGGGGTATGAAATTTTAAAAAATATCATTGAAAGTGATAGTAATTCTTGTTATTTAGGAGAAGTTGCTTTAGTTAATTATAATTCACCAATATCAAATACTAAATTAGTATTTGGAACGACATTATTTGATGAAAATGCATCATGCCATTTGGCTTTAGGAAGAGCTTATCCTACTTGTTTAAAAAATGGGCCTCAAATGTCAAATGAAGAATTATTAAATCATGGTTCTAATATATCAGATACTCATGTTGATTTTATGATTGGTACCAATGATTTAAAAATAGAAGCTAAAACAATTAATGGAGATATAGTAATATTTGAAAATGGTAATTTTACTATCTAAATCAAATATTGACAACGCTAAAATTTATGATGCAAGTATAAATTAATTAAATAAAAAATATTGAAGACTCAATTTTATGAATAATGTAAATATAACTGAAAAATATACTTTGTTTATATTAAAAGATAAAATTCCTAAAATAAGTTATAATAGAAAATTATGTGAAATTATCAAAGATATGAAGAAAGATGAAATACCTTTAAAAGCTATATTGAAATCTGTTTGTTATATTTCTTTAAAAAATTAAAAAGCATTATCAATTTATTAGAAAATCAAATGTTAGATGATAAATTTAACGAGATTACTGAAGAAATAAGGTTAGAACTTCTAGAAAAAAATTTAAATTAAAAAATAATTTTATTAGCTTCCTTACTTAATTCAACTAAATTTTTAAAGAATATTTTTAATAAATACGAACGTGAAAAATTAAATAATATTTTAAAAGAAATGAAGGATACTGATATTGCTAAAAGTGTGAAAATGGCTCAAAGTATTATTAATTATTTACATTCTATAGTAGCTGGTGCAATGATAAATTCTACAATACAATAAAGTTTAGTAATAAAAAATCTAACAGAAATGTTAGTTTTTTTATGATAATAAATATAAGCTTTGATATATGCATAAAATAATATATAAGGAGGTATTAATGAACATATATGAAAAAGCTTTAAATAAAATAAAGAATGATCAAAAATGTAAATCTTCCAATGATTATATTATTGGTCCAACTGGGCCAAGGGGACCAATGGGTCCAGCTGGACCTGCTTTAAATATATTAGGATCTTTCGATACTTTAGAAGAATTAGAAAAACAATATCCAACTGGTAATTTAGGAGAAGGATATATAATAGATAATCACTTGTATGTCTGGACTTTATCGGGTTGGTTGGATGTTGGAATAATTCAAGGTCCTCCTGGTATAGCGGGACCTAAGGGGGAACTGGGGCCAACAGGCCCACAGGGAATCCAAGGAGAAATGGGTCCCCAAGGTATTCCTGGCCCTCAAGGAGATGTTGGAATTCAAGGTGAAATTGGAATTCAAGGCATTCAAGGCCCACCCGGTATAGAAGGGCCCAAAGGTGAGCAGGGTGATATGGGCCCAACAGGTCCTCAAGGTGATATGGGACCAATGGGACCAGCAGGGACACCTGGTACTAGTGTTACTATCCTAGGTTCGTTTGAAAATATTGCTGCACTTCAAAATGATGTTCCACAAGGTAAAGCTGGGGATTCATATTTAGTAGGAGATAATTTATATGTTTGGGATGCAGATTCTGGAAATTGGAATAATGTTGGACAAATAAAAGGACCAAAAGGTGATAAAGGAGATAGAGGAATCCAAGGTCCCCAAGGTGAACAAGGTCAAAGAGGACCTCAAGGTGAACAAGGTCCACCTGGAATCCAAGGTCCAAGAGGAGAACAAGGGATTCAAGGTGAAAAAGGATTACAAGGCGAACAAGGAATACAGGGGCCTGTTGGTCCACAAGGAGTTCAAGGAGTTAAGGGCGATCCTGGACCAGAAGGGCCTAAAGGTGATATGGGGGAACCAGGTCCCCAAGGGCCTAAAGGTGAAAAAGGTGATAGGGGACCACAAGGACTTCCTGGTGATATGGGTTACCCTGGACCAGAAGGACCTAAAGGAGATCCCGGGCCTTTAGAAGTACCATCAGCCTTTTTTATGACAGCTAATGATGATTTAGATGCCTACGGTATTGCTGTTGATTCTAATGAACGATTGCCAATTGATACTAAAATATATGATATGAATAATATTTTTGATTTAAATAAAGATAATACAATTACATTTAAAGAAAGTGGAGTTTATTTTATAGAATTTATGGTAGAAGCATATTCTAATAGTTCAGCTATATATCCAGGGCAATATGAAGTTATAGGAGTTGGTTTGAGAAAAGTTAATGAACCAACAATTTATGTAGGTGGTAGTACCTGGGATTATCAAGAACCTGTAATTAGAATAAATGCTCATGGAATAGTTACTACTGCTTTACAAGATGATATATTTGAGTTAGTAAATATATCTCAAGATACAATTCATTTAGTAAGCCCTAAAGCTAACACTTTAATAACGGATTCTTTTTTTGCTAATCCTATTGTGACTATGGTTATAACAAAATTAAAGTAATAAAAAGAATTTATTATTTATAAATAAGTTCTTTTTTATTTTAATATTTTATATAAAAATAAAAAATAAATTGAAAAAATAATGCTATTATGTTAAAATATAGCTTATAGAAAAGAGTTTTATATGAATAGAGTATATGGATTTTTAAAAAGAAATTATAAGTGGTTAATTTTATTGATTATGTCAATTGTTTTTATATGGTTTGCAATTAGAGTAAAAAACGATCCAGGATTAAAAATAGATGTTGTTATTTATGATTTTATTCATAAATTTGAAAGTAATAATTTAACCAACTTTTTTAAAGCAATTACAAATATGATAAGCATACCTGTAATATGCTTCATCTGTTTTATCTTTGTCATAATCTGTTTTATAAAAAAAGATTATAAATATTGTCCATTTGTTTTAATGAATTTAGTTTTAATTATACTTTTAAATTTTATTTTAAAACAAATATTTATAAGACCAAGACCAGAACTTATGCTAGTAAAAGAATTTGGTTACAGCTTTCCAAGTGGACATGCAATGGTTTCAATGGCTTTTTATGGCTTGTTTATTTATATTTTATTTCATATAAAGATTAATAAAATTTTAAAATATTTTTTATCTTTATTAATTCTATCTTTAATTATTTTGATAGGAATGAGTCGAATTTACCTAAATGTTCATTACGTGAGTGATGTATTAGCAGGGTTTGCAGTTTCTGTAATTTATTTAATACTGTTTACTAAATTTATGAAAACATTTCTCTTTTCAGAAATAAAAAAGGAAAAGATATTTAAAAGTTTTTATTATGCTATATGTGGTATAATTACAGGTTTTAAAGAAGAAAGAAATATGAGAATTCATATAATTATAGCTTTATTTGTAATTGTATTTGGTTTTATTTTATCAATTAGTTTAATTGAATGGGCAATTTGTCTAATTTTATTTGGATTAGTTATTGCTTTAGAATTAGTTAATACTGCTATTGAAAATACTGTGGATTTAATTACATTAGAAAAAAATAGCAAAGCTAAAATAGCCAAAGATACATCAGCAGCTGCCGTTTTAGTTGCAGCAATCATTGCTTTTATAGTTGGATTAATTATTTTTATTCCTAAAATATTTTTATAATAAAATTTCACTTATTATACATAAATAGTGTATAAAATATAAATAGAGGTGTCAGATGAAAGTATTAATAGTTGATGATGAAAAAGGAATAAGAGATGTTATTAAAGAGTATTGTTTATTTGAAAATTATGAAGTTATAGAAGCAGAAGATGGTATAGATGCTTTAAATAAAATAAAAGGCAATAATATTGATATTATAATTTTAGATATAATGATGCCAAAAATGGATGGTTATACGACTTTAAAAGAAATTAAAAATTATAATATTCCAGTTATTATGCTATCAGCTAGAAGTGAAGAATATAATAAGTTATTAAGTTTTGAATTAGGTGTTGATGATTATATAACTAAGCCATTTAGTCCAAAAGAGTTAATTGCTAGAATTAAGGCAGTAACTAATAGAAGTAAAGCAATAAATCAAGATAAATATGTATATAAAACTTTAATGATAGATTTTTTAGGGCATAAAGTGACTATTGATGATAAGGAAGTAAAATTAACCCCAAAAGAATATGATTTATTATGTTATTTTGTTCAAAACAAATCGATTGCATTATCTAGGGAAAATTTATTAAGCCAAATTTGGGGATATGATTTTTATGGCGACGATAGAACAATTGATACTCATATAAAAATGTTAAGAAATAATTTAGGTAAGTATCGGGATTTAATAGTTACAGTTAGAGCGGTAGGTTATAAATTTGAAGCGAAATAGTTTAACATTCTATTTTTGGCTATTATTAACAATATTTTCTTTTTTAATTATTATATTATTTTGGATTTTAGAAGCAATATTTTTAAATAATTATTATAAGTATTTTATAAAAAAGGATATGAAAAGAATTACTAAAGAAGTTATTTCATCTTACTATAATAATAATAATTATAATGATTTAAATATGTTAGCATATAAAAATAATATTTGTATTGAAATCGTAATTGATAATGAGGTGATATATACATCAGGAACTAATAACAGTTGCCTTATTATAAATAACGAAACTCTATTAAAAAACAAGAAAAAATTTATTAATAGTCAAGAGTTATCGACAACTTTTACTATCAGAAATAAAATGTTTAATAATGAAGTATTAGTTTATGGTAATAAGCTTAAGAATGGTAGTTATATATTTATCCATACACCATTACAATTAATGAATTCAATTGCTACTATTATTCAAAAACAATTTATATATGGATTACTAATAGTTCTATTTATTTCATTTTTAATTGCCTATGTTGTTTCTAAAAAGGTATCAAAACCAATCATCGAAATAAATAAAGAAAGTAAAAAAATGGCTTTAGGAAATTATGACGTCCATTTTGAACAATCTGGAATAGATGAAATTAACGATTTAGCCAAAACACTTAATAATACTTCTAAAGAATTAGCTAAAACTGAAAAATTACGTAGAGAATTATTAGCAAACGTTTCTCATGATTTAAAAACACCATTAACACTGATTAAAGCTAATGCTGAAATGGTTAAAGATATTACTTATAAAAATCCACAAAAACGTAATGCTAATTTAGATGTTATTATTAATGAGGTTGATCGATTAAATATGTTGGTTGAGGATATATTAATTTTATCTAAAGCTCAATCTGATACTATGAAATTAGAAATAAAAAAAGTTAATTTAAATGAGCTTATGAATTCAGTTTTAACCCGCTATCAGGTTTTACAAGAGAAAGATGGTTATAAAATTAATCTAAATTGTGATAAAGAATTTATTGTAAAAGCAGATATTAAAAGGTTAGAACAAGTAATCTATAACTTAATTAATAATGCTATTAATTACACAGGTGAAGATAAAATAGTAAATATTAATTTAATTGATCTTAAAGATAATGTTAAAGTTGAAATTATAGATACTGGTAAAGGAATAAAAAAAGAAGATTTAAAATATATCTGGAACAAATATTATAAAGTTGATAAAAGTTTTCATCGAGTTACAAACGGAACCGGTTTAGGACTTTCAATTGTAAAAAATATATTAGAATTACATAATTTTAAATATGGGGTTGAATCAAGCGATAAAGGTACAAAATTCTATTTTGAAATACCAAAATAAAATTTTGTTCTTTTTATTTGTCTTAAATTGTGTTATCATATTTTTGAGGTGATTTTATGCCAGAGTTACCAGAGGTAGAAACAGTAAAAAATACACTAAAAAGAAAAATTTTAGGCAAAGTAATTTTAAAAGTAGAAGTTTTATATGATATAATTGAAAAACCAAGTTTAGAAGAATTTAAAAAACAGATAATTAACCAAAAAATTATAGATATAAAAAGGCGAGGTAAGTGGTTAATGTTTGAACTTAATGACTATTATTTATTAAGTCATTTAAGAATGGAAGGTAAATATTTTATAGATGGTGATATTACCAAACATGATCATGTTATTTTTTATTTAAATGATGGTATTTTAAAATATAATGATACAAGGAAATTTGGCAGAATGTATTTATTAAAAAAAGATGAAGTATATAAAAGTAAGCCATTATGTGAACTTGGATTAGAGCCGTGGGATGAAACATTAAATTATAAATATTTAAAAAATAAATATAAAAATAAAAAATTGCCAATAAAAACATTGTTACTTGACCAAAGTATAATTACTGGTATTGGCAATATATATGCAGATGAAATCTTGTTTAAAAGTCAAATTAATCCTCTAAAAAAAGGTAGCGACTTACAAGAAGAGGAGTTAAATAAAATTATTTTTTATACGAAAGAAATATTAGAAGAAGCTATAAAAATGGGTGGAACTACTATTAAAAGTTATGAATCAGCAAGAGGTGTGCATGGAAAATTTCAAAATCATTTGTTAGTTCATAATCATGAGGGAGATAAATGCCCTAAATGTGATAATATTATTGTTAAAGTTAAAGTAAATGGTAGGAGCACATATTATTGTACAAATTGTCAGCATTAAATTGAAATTAGTTAAAAATTTACATAAAAAAATTTATATAAACTTACTTTATATAAATTTTTTATAAATAAGTAGATTTAATTATAATGATTTATTGCCAATACTAGGAGTATCAGAATAATAAAAGTTATTATTAAGATATTTTAGAAGACTCAAAGAATTAGGGTGTAAATCAATTCCTTTGCTTTCTAAATTTTTTTGTAAATTTTGTAAATAAAATAATAATGCTTTATCAAGATCAATATATGCTAATTTTTGTAAATTTTTAATGGCTGGATTAATATGTTCTCTGCCAATCTTATCTGCAATAAATACAATTTTTGCTAAAGTATTCATTTTAATATTGCCAATAGTATGATAAAGTACAGCCTTACTAATGTCATCATCTAATTGATACAAATCTTTTACTAAGACGGCTCCGATATCAGCATGAATAATTTTTTTATATTGCGGTAGTAATAATTCTTCTGATAATTTATATTTTAATATTAATTCTTTATTTTTTTCAAAACTAAATTCCTTAGCAATATCATGAACAAGGCCTGAAATATATGCTTTATTTTCATCAACATTATAATGAAGAGCTAAATTTTTAGCTTCGTTTGCAACCATAATACTATGATTATATCTAGTTTTAGATAAATTTTTTTCTAAATCTTGTTTAATACATTTAATTTTATCATTCATAAATTCACCAATTTTATTATAACATATAAATATCAATAATTAAAAAAATTTATGTGCTAATTCTAATCAAATTTTTTATGGTGAATAAATTCCTTTGTTAATCAAAATTTGATGAAATAAGGAAATAAAGAGATGCCCAAGTTTGACAGATGAAGAAATAAAAAAAGTTTAATTTCTATTGAAATTAGGCTTTTCTTTTTATGCAAAGTATGTTATTATAATAATAGGTATATAAGGTATTGGTGATTTTATGTATTTAGATTGTTTTAAAAATTATGGTAAACCCTACTTAAGAATAGTACACAATTTTTATCACACAGAAAATGGTAAATTAAAACAAAAAAGAGTTACACTTAAAAACTTAGGATTACTTTCAAATTATGATGATGGAAAACCTGATTTGTTAATTAGACTAAGAGAAAAATTTAAAAATGGCGAATTAGTTGATTTAAGCGAATTTAATTTAGATGAAATAAAAAAAGAAAAAGATACTATTTCTATTACAGAACTAAATTTAAAATTAAGTCCTAAAAATATAGGTTATTTATTTTTAAATCAAATATATAACGAACTAGGTATAA
>CANPWK010000033.1 GCA_947584105.1 uncultured Bacilli bacterium | reverse complement strand
TATTATTGTGAAGATGCTAGTTATGTATTAACAGGAAATCAATGCCATAAAACAGTAAATGGAAAGAAAATACTTTTAGGAGATACAAATAAAGATGGCAGTGTTAATCTGAGAGATGTAATAAAAATTGATCAATATGTAGCAGGATGGAAAATAGAGTATGATGATTTTTCACAAGCAGCTTCTGATGTAAATGGAGATGGACAAATTGATTATACAGATGTGACATTAATCAATGAATTTGTAGCAGGATGGGATTTAAAAGTAAATATTGGAAATAAATCTTTATGTCCAAAAGATTATCAAGAAAATGGTGATTATTGTAAGAAAACATTTAATACACCAGCAAAGAAGGTATAAAATATATACAAAACATTATAACTTATGAATTTGTTTAAAATATTTATAGTTAGTAGCTATAAATATTTTTTTAATATTTTAATACTAAAATTGTAAATGAATATAAAAATATGTTACAATACTAATGGAGGTAAAGATTATGAAAATTCTAGAGTGTGATTATTTAGCTGCAGCGCTTATTAAAGGTAAATATGAGATGTTGAATGAAAATTTTATTACTGTCTTTGAACTTAGTCAATTTAGACGATTTATGCAGAAAGAATTTAATAATAGAAATTTAAATATTGTTATTAATAATGATTTAGATAGATATAATTTTAATATAATAAACGGTGTTATTATGCTTGCTAACGAAGATTGTTTTAATATTAACATATTATCTTTTGAAATATTAAGTGTTTTAACCGATTCAGATTTAATTATGCAATTTTTAATAGAAATAGAAAAAGAAAAGTTAAATACATTAAATAATTTTAAAGGGGATAATTCTAAATCCAAAGTAAAAAAATTAATTAAATAAATTTATTTTTTATCATAATTTTAAATTTAATAATGGAAATTAGCTAAAATTCATAAAAACTATTGACAAACATAAAATATAATTGTATAATCAATAGCGTAATGAAAAAGGAAAGTGATGTATCCACATCCACCCGATTGCTGAAGCGATGGGTAAATGCCAAAAGGTAGGTTTTTAAGTGGGTACTATGTATCTGCTTTTTTCATGGTATAAGATATAATTGGAGGTGTTTGTTATCGCAAACAGAGATAAGGATTTGTTTATTAACGAACAAATACGAGCAAAAGAAGTTATGGTTATAGGTCCTAATGGGGAACAATTAGGAATAAAATCTTTAAAGGATGCAATTACTTTGTCTTCATATGCAGGTTTTGATTTAGTATTAATTAATCCTAAAGGAAATCCACCAGTATGTAAAGTAATGGATTACAATAAATTCAAATATGAAAATAAAAAGAAAGCAAAAGAAAATATAAAAAAACAGAGGAGTTCTAATTTAGAACTTAAAGAATATCGCCTTTCTGTTTCAATTGATATTCATGACTTTAATACTAGGGTTAAAAATTCAAGTAAATATTTACAAAAGGGTCATAAGGTTAAAGCTTCCATTCGCTTTAAAGGTAGAGAAATGGCTCATACAGATTTAGGAAAAGATGTATTATTTAAATTTGCAGAAGCACTTAATGATGTAGCTGATATTGAGCAAAAACCAACTTTAGATGGTCGTAATATGACAATGATACTTATGCCAAAAAAAGAAAAATAGGAGGAAAATATGCCAAAAATTAAGACACATAAGGGAACTCAAAAGGTTGTTAATAAAAATGGGAAAATAGGACATCCTAGCACAAGACATAATACAGGGAAGAAAAATGCAGCTTCCAATAGAAAAGGTCGTAAGGCATCATATATAAGTAAAAGTGATGCTAAAAGATTAAAGAATGTACAATATTAAGGAGGAATATTATGGCAAGAGTAAAAGGAAGTAATATCCATAAAAATAGAAGAGTAAAAGTTTTAAAATTAGCAAAAGGATATTTTGGTAGTAAACATAAATTATATAAAACTGCTAAAGAGCAAGTAATGCATTCATTAAAATATTCATATAGAGATAGAAGACAAAATAAGCGTGAAATGCGTAAATTATGGATTACAAGAATTAATGCAGCATGTCGCATGAATGATATTAGTTATTCTAAATTTATTAATGGACTTAATAAAGCAGGAGTTACTATAAATCGAAAGATGTTAAGTGAAATAGCTATTAACGATTCAGAATTATTTGCTAATTTAGTAAAGGTTGCTAAATCAGAAAAAGTTAATAATGTGGATAAAAAAGTAGTAGCTAAAGTAAAAGAAGAAAAAGTAGAAAAAAAATCTACAACTTCAAAGACACAAAAAGAAAATGTAGATTATAAAAAAATGACAGTAGCTGAATTAAAAAAAATAGCCAAAGAAAATAAGATTGCTGGTTATACAACTATGAAAAAGGATGAATTACTAGCTGCTTTAAACAAATAATGTGAATTTATTCACGTTTTTTTATCTTGATAATGTTTAATAATTGTGATATATTTATATTGGTGATAATATGAACTTTAGGATTTTTCATAAAAGAAAAAATAAAGAAGATAGTATGATTATACCATCAAAAACTAAAGTTACAGATTTACTACCAATAGGTTCTGTTGTAAGAATAGATAATTGTAATTATAGATTAGTTATCATCGGAATAAAGCAACTTTCTACTATAGATAATCATGAATATGATTATCTAACAGTTCCTTATCCAATGGGGATTATGGGTGATGATAGTGAACTTTTAATCAATCATGATGATATTATAGAAATAAATTTTGTTGGTTATCAAGATTCAGAACGTATGTTATTTATTGAACAATTAGAAGAATATGTAAAGAGGTGATGATATGGACGGTATTATAATAATCATATTATTAGTGGTTATAGCTTTTTATTTTAGACGATTTGATAAAGTAATAATGGGAGTAGCAATTGTAGATATATTTTTGCGTGTTTTTAATTATATAATTAAAAATATTCAAATTAATGGAATATCTGAATATGTTGAAAAATATTTACCGGCTAATGTTCCGACTATTATTAGTGCGTATACAACAGATATAATATTCAATATTTTAATGTGGGTATATGTAATTTGTATGGCAATATTTTTATTTTATACAGTGAGAAACTTTTTTAGAATGAAATAGATGGATATTAGTAATATCCATTTTTAGTTGTCAAAAACATTTGTTTGTGATATACTTAAATAGAGGCGATAATATATGTTTGAATATATTAAAGGTAATATAATTGCTATTGAAAATAATTATATTGTTGTTGAATGTAATAATATCGGCTATATAATTTATGTTGCAAATCCTTATTCTTTTAAATTAGGTGATAATAAAATATTTGTTTATCAATATATTAAAGAAGATGAAATGAGTTTATATGGATTTAAAAGTAAGGAGGAAAAGAATTTATTTTTAAGACTAATTAGTGTAAAAGGCTTAGGATGTAAAATGGCACTTCCAATGTTTGCAACAGGTTCAACTGATGGTATTATTGATGCTATAGAAAGAGAAAATATATTATATTTAAAGAAATTCCCTAAAATCGGTGATAAAGTTGCAAAACAGATTATATTAGATTTGAAAGGAAAACTAAATACTAATGTAGAAAATTCTTCAAATAAAAATTATGATGAATTGATTGAAGTATTAAAAGGTTTAGGTTATAAACAAACTGATATAAATAAAGTATTGCCATCTATTAAAAGTGATTTAAATATAGAAAGTCAGGTAAAAGAAGCATTGCGATTAATGTTGAAATGATATCAAATAATTTAAATAATAAGTTTTTCATTAGTAGATTAGTTTAAGAAAAAATATGAAAGTGGGGGAGAGGATGGATAGAATAGTTAGTGCAGATGAAATGATTGAAGATTCTTATGATAATTGTATTAGACCACAAACTTTAGAAGAATATATAGGTCAAAGTGAAATAAAAGAAAATTTAGACATATTTATTAAAGCTGCAAAAATGAGAAAAGAAGCACTAGATCATGTTTTATTATATGGTCCTCCTGGTTTAGGTAAGACTACTCTTGCTAATATAATAGCTAACGAATTGGGTGTAAATTTAAAAACTAGTAGTGGACCAGCAATAGAAAAAAGTGGAGATTTAGCGGCTGTTTTATCTAGTTTGGAACCGGGAGATGTACTTTTTATTGATGAAATTCATAGAATGCCACGGTTTGTTGAAGAAATTTTATATTCAGCAATGGAAGATTTTACATTAAGTATTATTGTTGGTAATGATTCGTCTAGTAGGAGTATAAATATTGAATTGCCTAAATTTACATTAGTTGGAGCAACAACTAGAGCTGGAGATTTAACTAGTCCCTTAAGAGATAGATTTGGCATTATATGTAAATTAAATTTCTATAATCAAGAGGAACTAAAAGAAATAGCTATTAGAACTAGTAAGGTTCTAGGATGTACAATTGATGATAAAGCAGCTAAAGAAATTGCGTTGCGTAGTCGAGGGACTCCAAGAATTACCAATAGATTATTGAAAAGGGTTCGTGATTATGCTTTAGTAATGGGTAGTGGTGTAATCGATTTGAAGATAGCTAAAATTGCATTAGATAAGTTAAAGGTAGATAGTTTGGGTCTTGATGAAACAGATTATAATTTATTAAAAGCTATTATTGAGAAGTTTAATGGCGGACCAGTTGGAATAGAAGCAATTGCTTCCAGTATAGGTGAAGAACAGACTACAATAGAAGATGTTTATGAACCATATTTATTACAGATAGGGTTAATAAAAAGGACAAGTAGAGGTAGAGTGGTAACTAAAAAGGCATATGATCATTTAAAGTTACCATATAATAGTTAGGGGTAATATTATGACAAGAAAAGAAGAGGCAGTATTATTAATAAACAAAAAATTAGCTGGTAATAAATTTATGACTTATAAAGATATTGCTAGTATAACTGGTTATCATCCAAAGTATATTTTAAAATTAAAAAAGGAAGTATTGGATGGTAGTATTAAAGTAGTTCATGGTAATAGAAATAGAATACCTGCTAATGCATTAAGTAATGAAGAGAGAGAATATATTATTAGTCTTTATAAAAGAAGTAATGCAAGTGTGAAGAAATTTTGCAAATTTTATGGCAAGAGAAGTTATTCTTGCATATATAATACTTTAAAAAGAGCTGGTTTAATAAAAGTTAAAAACTAGCTTTTTTTGTCACCTTGAAGCTTTTTTTCATATACTATGATAGAGGTGTTTAGGCATGAGTTTATGTGATTTAAAGCTCCAAGATAAGGCTATAATAAAAAATATAAATCATAGTGAAAATATCAAAAGAAGACTTTATGATATGGGATTAACAGAAGGTGCGATAGTAAAATTGATTTTAGAAAGTCCAAGTAAATTAATCAAAGGATATTTAATTAGAGATTCACTAATTGCAATTCGAAATTGTGATGCCGAAAAGATATTAGTAAGTGATATTTATGGTTAAAAAAAAGATTGCTTTAATTGGAAACCCTAATGTTGGAAAGAGTACTTTATTTAATCAGTTAACTGGCATGCATCAGCATACAGGAAATTGGTCTGGAAAAACTGTTGGAGTAGCAGTTGGAACATATAAAGATTTAGAAATATATGATTTACCTGGTACATACTCTTTGATTCCACATTCAAAAGAAGAAGAAATAACTTCTGATTTTATAATAAACCAAGATTATGATTTAGCTTTGATAATATGTGATGCTACTATTTTAGAAAGAAATTTGAATTTAGTTTTACAAACTTTAGAAGTTACAAATAATGTTATATTGTGTTTAAATATGATGGACGAAGTAGAAAAGTATGGATTTAAAATTGATATAGAAAAACTTTCTAGGATATTACATATTAAAGTAGTAAGTATGTCTGCTAAAAGAAAAGAGGGAATTGATGATTTAATAACTGCTATTAATACATTTAATAGTCAAAAGAGTTTTCAAGTAAATTATGATGATGTTATAGAAGATAGCATTAATTATTTATTACCATTTGTAAATAGTAGATTTGAGGCAGTTAAAAATATTATTAATCTAAAGTCTGATAATAGTAAGATAAATGATCAATTAAAAATAATTTCTTCTCATTTTTTATCTAATAATATTAAACCATTAGAACTAGTTATGAATGCTATTTATAGAAAATGTGAAGATATTACTAATTTAGTAATAACTAAAACTAAAAAATTTAATAGACATAAAAAAATAGATAAAATATTAACTAATAAAATTACTGGAATCCCAATTATGATACTTATGTTAATGGCTATTTTATATATTTCAATTCAAGGTGCTAATTATCCATCAGATTTATTATTTAATTTCTTTATGTGGTTAAAGAATATTATGAATGATTTTCTTTTGAATATTTGTATACCTAAATGTATAGTTAGCTTATTAATTGACGGTGTATATCAGGTATTAACTTGGGTTATTGCGGTTATGCTACCTCCTATGGCGATATTCTTTCCATTATTTACTTTGCTTGAGGATTTAGGGATTTTACCAAGAATTGCTTTTAATTTGGATGGGTATTTTCAAAAAAGTAATGCTTGTGGTAAGCAGGCACTTACAATGTGTATGGGGTTTGGCTGTAACGCAGTGGGAGTTACTAATGCTAGAATAATTGATTCACCCAGGGAAAGATTATTAGCCATCTTAACTAATAGTTTTATACCTTGTAATGGTAGATTTCCATCGTTAATAGCTATAATAAGCATGTTTTTTGTTGTAAAGAGTAATATATTTAATTCGATAATAAATGTATTAATATTAACTTTAGGAATTTTACTTAGTATAATTATAACTTTTATAGTTAATAAAATTTTATCTATTACTATTTTAAGAGGAATGCCATCATTTTTTGTTTTAGAATTACCTCCATATAGAAAACCGCAGATTTTAAAAATAATTCTACGTTCAATCTTTGATAGAACATTATTTGTGTTAGGTAGAGCTATTATTGTTGCCATTCCAGCAGGAATAATCATTTGGTTGTGCGCTAATATATATATAAATGATTCTAATATAATTAATATTGTAAGCAATTTTTTAAATCCTTTTGCTAAATTTATTGGATTAGATGGAACTATTTTATTTGCTTTTATTTTAGGATTTCCTGCTAATGAAATTGTGATTCCAATTATTATGATGAGTTATCTTTCGACAAGTACTATTATTGATGTAGGTAATTTATCAGTAATGAATGATGTTTTAATTAATAATGGTTGGAATATAGTAACTGCTATTTGTGTAATTATATTTATTTTATTTCATTTTCCATGCTCTACTACTATGCTCACTATAAAAAAAGAAACAGGTAGCTTTAAATGGACTATCTTATCATTTATATTACCATTAGTAATTGGAATTATATTATGTTTTATCGTTTCACATATATTATAATTGAAATTTAATAGAAGTTATGTTATACTTAATTTAAAGTAGAGGGATGTTATGAACATATTATTATCAGTTATATTGTCAGCACTACCTATTATTGCTATTTTAACTTTAATGTATAATAATGGTAAGGTAAAAAAACAACCTATATTATTATTAGCGGGATTATTTATTGGAGGAATTGTATCTTGGGTTCTAGTTAGATATGTATCTAATCTTTTTAATACTGATATTTACAAGTCTCAAACTGAAGTATCCGTGTTACTTGGTAATATTGGTTTCTTTTTGGTTAGTTTTGGAATTATTGCTGTGATTGAGGAAACGAGTAAATTTATTTTGTATCAAAAATAAAAGATTTACTAATCCATATGATGCAATAATGTATGCAACTTGTATATCTTTAGGCTTTGCTTTTGCTGAAAATATTATGTATCTTTCATCTAATGGTTTAGCAATTGCTTTTTCTAGAGCTATTTTTAGTATTCCTGTCCATGCATGTTTTGGTATTTTTATGGGCTATTATTTAGGGCTTTGTAAAATGGTTAGAAAAAGGAAAATGACTAATGATTTTATAAAATTATTTTATTTAGCAATCTTTATTCCTTTTTTATTCCATGGGTTATATGATTATATTTGTAATTTGAATATAAAATATATTAATATAGTTTTTATTGTTTATTCTATGATTATGTATGTTTTAGCAATCTGTTTGATAATTCGACTTAATGGTATGGAGTTAAAAAGATTAAATATTAATAATGAAGTAAAAGAGAGGGTATATAATCCTAATCCAAAAAATTATAAAAATATATATTATGGTTTAAATGATCAAAAGCAAGAAGATTTGGAACAAAATAATGTAAATCCAAATACTAATTGGCGTCATGCAGAAGGTAAGCAGGATGTTTATCAAGATAATGATATTAATATGAGTATGTTTAAAAATAATGAATAAGCTCAAATTTATGAAAAAAATCTTTATAAAGAAGATTTTTTTTATTAAATTTGATATAATTAAATAGTTAGATGGAATTCTTAAATTGATTTTAATATAATATAATTAAGGAGGTTTCATGTTAGAATTAAGAAATATTACAAAGACATATAAAACCAATGGTTTAACGCAAAAAGCATTGAATAAAGTTAGTATTAAATTTCGAGATAATGAATTTGTATCGATTTTAGGTCCTAGTGGTAGTGGAAAAACAACGATGCTTAATATTATAGGTGGACTTGATCATTATACTACTGGTGATTTAATCATAAATGGTATATCTACAAAAAATTATAAGGATAAAAATTGGGATATATATAGAAATCATAAAATTGGTTTTGTTTTTCAAAGCTATAATTTAATTTCTCATCAAACTGCCTTAGCAAATGTTGAATTGGCGTTAACAATTGGTGGTATTAGTAAAAAAGAACGTCGAAAAAGAGCAATAGATGCATTAAAGAAAGTTGGATTAGAAAATCATATTCATAAAAAACCAAATCAAATGTCAGGGGGACAAATGCAACGAGTTGCGATAGCTAGAGCTCTTGTAAATGATCCAGACATTTTGTTAGCTGATGAACCAACTGGGGCTTTAGATAGTAAAACTAGTATACAGATTATGGATTTACTTAAAGATATTGCTTTGGACCGTTTAGTTATAATGGTTACTCATAATCCTGATTTGGCACGTGATTATTCAACTAGAATTGTTAAATTACAAGACGGGGTAATTATTGATGATTCAAATCCATATAATGATAATGTAGATAAAGTAACAGATTCAATTGGTAAAAAAACTTCAATGTCTTTTTTGACGGCTTTAACTCTTAGCCTGAATAATTTAATGACTAAAAAGGGGCGTACGTTTTTAACAGCTTTTGCGGGTTCAATTGGAATAATTGGTATTGCATTAATTTTAAGTTTATCTAATGGAGTTTCAAATTATATTGATGAAAAAGAAAGAACAACATTATCTAATTATCCTCTAACAATTGAAAAAAATAGTATGAATGCTACTAGTTTAATGACTAGTATGATGCAAGATAATAAGAAAAAATATGATGATAATTTAATTCATTCTAATAGTATTTTATCAGAATTATTAACAGCTTTTAAAACTAAAACAAACAATTTACAAGATTTTAAGATTTATTTGGATAAAAATAAAGAATTAAAAAAATATGCAAGTAGTATCCAATATAGTTATGATTTAGATATTAACTTATATACTAAAGATATTGATGGCAATAATTTAAGAGTTAATCCTACTAATATTATGAATAATTTAGGAATACTAAGTAAGTTTATGCAATTTAGTAATAATGATGTTTTTGTAGAGCTTTTTAATAACGATAAATTGCTTTTAGATAACTATGATTTAATAGCTGGTAACTTACCAACTAATTATAATGAAGTAGTTTTAATGGTTGACAGTGATTATCAAATTAGTGATTATGCATTATATGCATTGGGTTTAAAATCACAAAAAGAATTAGCTTCTTTAGTTGCAAAATCGGAAAATGGTGAAGATGTTAAATCATCTATTGAGACTTTTTCTTATGATGAATTATTGGGCTTACAATTTAAATTAGTTTTAAATACAGATTATTTTGTTAAAGAAGATAATATATGGAAAGATAAATCTAGTGATAATGATTATATGGAGAATGTATTAAATAATTCAGAAAATATAAGAGTAGTTGGAATTATTAAGGCACATGAGGATACATCTTTAAATACGACAGGTTCAATTGGATATACATCTAAATTAACAAACTATGTTATAGATAAAACTAATAATTCTTTAATTGTAAAAGAACAGAAAGCTAATAGTGAGATTAACGTATTTACAAACCAAAAGTTTGACAATAGTAAAATTAATTTAGATAGTCAAACTATAAATGATGATAATATTTATTCTACTTATGAGAATAATTTATTAAGATTAGGGGCAGTAGATTTAAAAAATCCTGCAACAATTAATATATATCCTAAAGATTTTAATGCAAAGGATAAAATTGTTAATATTATAGATAATTACAATGATAAGAAAAAGAAAGAAGATAAGATAACTTATAATGATACTGTAGGTTTAATGATGGATAGTGTTACATCAATAGTTAAT
>CANPWK010000032.1 GCA_947584105.1 uncultured Bacilli bacterium | reverse complement strand
CTTCTGTTAGCATATTGCCATATGAATAAGTAATCAACATACTACCACCATCATTTAAATTATTTTTTAAATTATTTAAAGCAATTTTAAAATTCATTAAACTATATTTATCATCTTTTATATGATCATATATATTAGATAGAAAAATATTATCAAATTTTCTATTTGTCATATAAGGTAAGTTCAATATATCACCTACCATAATGTTAGTTTTCACTCTAGGTAATATGTTTTTTAAATACATATAACTATGTGGACTTTGTAAATATAAATTATAATCTATAGATTCAAATAACTTACATAATTGATTTTGAAATAAATTATTTATTAATTTATAATGTTTTCCTCCATGATATAATTCACTCCAAAAATTGTAACTATCAACATCAATTTTATATAATACTGGTTTAATTTGATTAAATAATTTATAATCAAATAAATATTCATTCAAAGAAGCTATATCCTCACATAAATATTTTAGAAAACTGGAATAATCTAATCCCATTATCGCACTCGTTTTTAAATTATAGTAATCTTTAACAAATGGGCATAGGTCGTAAATTGTTATATCTCTACATCCAACATAAGCTGCATTTAAACTTTGATCAACTGATGAGCCAACTGTCAATAATAATTTATCTTTCAAATCAAAATATTTAATATAACCTTTAATATTTTCATTAGTAAAGCGATAAATTTTATCAAATTTGGTACCACTACCATTGATAGTTTGAATAGCTTTCTTAACATTGGATTTTAAATTTAAATTTTGTTGCATAATATTTCCCCCTTTAAATTTGCTTATGTATTCTATCATAATATAAAAATTTTTGCAAATAAAAAAGAAAATTAAATTTCTTCTTTATTTTTTTTGGTTCATTTATCTATCTGAAAGCCACTATTTTTTATTTATAAAATTAGTATATATTTTGTCTTCTAACTCTGGAAGTTTAATATTATTTTTTTTGCCACTTTCTATTAATCTTAATAAATAACTCATATTATCTGCTAAAACATTCAAAGTTTGAATTCCTTCTAAATCTTCTTTTATATCAGTATCATTCTTACCATAGACCATATTCCAGTAATTGCTAGATACTATAATCATTCCTGCAAACATTCCATATTTATTTAATACATCTAAACTAGAAGAACTTCCACCACGTCTAGCACATACAATACTAGCAAAAGGTTTTAATCTAAAAATAGCATTTTTCTTGCCATAAAAAAGGCGATCAAGAAACGGTATAATAAACCCACTAGGACTAGAAAAGTGAACTGGGCTAGCCACTATCATTCCATCATATTTTTCAAATATATCTAGGAACTCATTAACTTTATCATCAATAAAACATTTACCATTTTTATTACAATAGCCACAACCTATACATCCAGAAATAGCTTTATTTCCTAAATAAAATATATCACTTTCTATTGCATTTTTTTCTAATCTCTTTTGGATAATTTCTAATGATTTATTAGTAGTACCATTTTTATTGGGACTACCATTTATTAATATTACTCTCATAAACCTCCCTATTTAGTATATTTTAACTCTCCCATCTTACTAGTTGGTATAAATCCTGATGTCATATTAATTACATCTGGTATACGATTTACAATAGTAGCACAAGTAAGTTCTACTGTATTAGGTCGATTAATTATCATATGCGTATCAGCATCTCCATATACTGTCCATTCATTTTTATCAAATTCATCCTTAGCATATACTTTTCCAATACACTCTGATTCAATTGTAATACCCTCTTTAGTTAAAGTTGTAACTTTAGCACTCATACCAGTTGCATCTCCTTTTTTGATATCCATATTTAGTGTATCTGAATGAATATCTTCCTTAGCAACCTGTGGAATACATTCCTGTGTCTGAGATATTACTGTTAAATTTAATTTATCACAAAGCCAACCATTAGTATTCCACATATAGCTTGGTGCAAATTCACCCTTATTTATTAATTCATTTCTTTCATCTTCACTAATTCTATCTTGTGAAGCGATTTCTTTATCAAATTCATCTAAAGTAAGACCTGCGCCATGGGCTTTAGCAAGTGCAATTCCATAATCTTCCACATTATAAGATGAACTTCCTTTAATTTTGGTAATATTACTAGTAGCTCCAGCTAAAGTTGTAATTAAGTTACCCCAAAATGCATCCTGATATCCACTACCAGTAATAGTACAATTATTTTGTTTAGCTAATAAATCAATTTGTTTAGTTAAATTAGGTGATGAATTAAAAGGATAAAATGCCTCTTCACAAGTACTAATAGCATTTATTCCAAGTTCTGCACACATCATAAATGGCTCCTTTAAATCATTCATTAAACTCATAGTTGTAATAATGCAAATATCTGGCTTAACACTGCTTAACATATTATATGCATCTTTAGCATCAATTATTTGAATTCCTAAATCATTTCCTCCAATAATACTTGATATATCTTTACCTATTATATCTTTGTTAATATCAATAGCACCCACTAATTCATAGCCTTTTTTTAAAGCGTAATCAATAGTATACTTTGACATTTTTCCACATCCATATTGAACAAATCTTATTTTTTCCATAACAATCCTCCTACTCAGATTATAACACAAAAAAAGTTAGAAAAATAATATTTTAACTTTTTTCTAACTTTTAATGTCAAGTAATTGTCTTTTATATATTAATTACCATTTCTTATAATCTTTTGGATTGTCATTTTTTAATTATTACATATATCATTCCTACAAAACTACCTACGGTAGCTACTATCATATCTTCCATTGTATCATAAACACCTGTATCTAAATGATGTTGCAAATCAACACCTAAGATATTATCAGCACCAAATTCAAAAATTTCCCAAAGAACAGCTACTAAAGCTGCAAAACCTAGACAAAATATTATTTTTATTATTTTAGAATCTTTGCTATTTAATTGTTTTAAAATAATATAACCTAATAAAAAGGCAAATATTCCAGATAAAAAGTGTACAAATAAATCATACCAAGCAACATTATTATATAAATTTATAACACACCCTAAAAAATCAGCTAAAAATATAAAAATATAATATAGGAAAACTTCTGATTGATCTAATTTAATTTTAGTTTTATTTATAATAAATGGTAAAAACAATAAAGGATATATCGCAATAAATGTTAATAGCCTAGAAAAATTGCCCTTAGTAAATTCTAAGGTTGCTACTAAAACTGTTCCTAAATTCATAATAATTAATAACAATCTAGTTAATTTTTTATACATACTTCCTCCTGATATTTAAAGCATTTTAACTCGTGATCAAAAATTACCCCTATCGCTTGAAGATAGGAATAAATAATCTTACTGCCTATAAACTTCATGCCTCTTTTTTTTAAATCTTCACTAATTTTTTTAGATAAAGCACTTTCCGTTTTATTTTTTTTACTATGAATAACTTTATAATTAGTAAAACTCCAAATATAATTACTAAAACTTTGAAATTCATTTTTAATATCAATAAAGATTTTAGCATTATTAATACTTGCTTCTATTTTTAGTTTATTTCTAATAATATTTTTATTGTTCATAAGTTCAATTATCTTTTTATTATCATAACGACTAATTTTATAAACATCAAAATTATCATAGGCCTTTTTAAAAGATTCACGTTTATTTAAAATAATCTCCCAATTAAGGCCTGATTGAAATAATTCTAATATTAACATTTCAAATAAATATCTATCATCATAACTGGCAATTCCCCATTCCTTATCATGATATTCAATATATTTTTGATTTTTTAAGTTTACCCAACTACATCTCATTTTAGACAATCTTTCTTATTTTATATTTTTTAGATAAAAACAAAGTTATAAAATAAAGTAAATATCCATATATAACATTTGATATCAAGCAACTGTAAAGACCAGTAATTAAAGTTTCATCGTTAAACTTCGTATAACCTGTTATACATAATAAAATATACGATATGACCTGAAATGATAAAATAATTAATATGTTTATAAAAATTATATTTAATTTATTAATAGTTATATAATTATAAATAAGCACTATGATAAATGCAATAAGTAAAAATGAAAAAGTATTAATAAATAAACTATTAGTATAGACAATATCATAAAATAATCCCAATAAAATAGCCGAAACTATAAATTTTGTTTTATCATTATTAAAATATGGATACATAATAAGTAGCGAAACTACTGTAAATAGTGATGTAAAAATAGAATAGATTGGAAAGATGTTTGACATAATCCCATCTAAAGCAAAGGATATTAAAAATATAGCTATTATCATTTTGACTTAGCATTCCTATCTAATACAGTTACTATACTAATATCATCAAAATCAACACTTGGAGTAACTTCAACAACCTTAGCCAATTCATAATTATCTACTCTAACTTTTTTTACTTTTCCAACTAAAATTCCACTTGGAAAAATTTCTGATAATCCAGTTGTAACAACCTCACTATCTTTTTTTATTTCATCACTATTACTTATTCCTTCTATCAAATAAACATTTTTACTCTTATCATAATTAGTTAAAAGGCCATAAACGTCATGATTATCTATTTTAATTTTAACTGATATTTTATTACTAAGTTCATCTGTGGAAAGTAATTTGACACTGCTTGTAAAATTACTAACACTAATAATTTTTCCAATTAAGCCTTGCTTAATAACTACTGCCATACCATTTTTAATGCCAGATTTAGAACCCTTATCTATTGTTAAAACATTATACCAATTTCCTACATTACGATTAATAACATTTGCATTAATCTTATCATATTCTGTAAGAGTACTATTTAAATCTAAAGATTCTTTTAATGTATTAACTTGTTTTTCTAGCTCTTTAATTCTAGCTAAAGATACATCAGTTTTTAAGGCTTTGTCTTTATATTTTTTATACTTCTTATAAATATCATTTTTTTCTTTATTTTCTTTTATTTTATCTTTTACAAAATCAATCGGTTTATTAATAATATTAACTATAAATGAAGTGCTATCTTTAATCGTTTTTTCTAGAAAATTTAAATTTCTATTTTCTTTAACTGCTTTTGTTGTTATTCCAAGCATGATTGCTATTATAATTAATATTATCAAAATAATATAGCGCCTTTTTTTATTTGCCATTTTATCACAATCTAATGAAATACATTAGATACTCCTTTCTATAATTTTATAACTATATTAGTTACAATTTTAAGTACCGATTATTTTTTATTTTTAATAATATATTTTATACACATGGCACCTTATTAATTATAATACATTTTTTTTAAATAGATATCAAGTCATTTTCTAAAAAACTATAATATTTATTTTTCCCTATTATGATATGATCTAATACTTTAATTCCATGTAAATTACCTAAAGTTACTAAATTATTAGTAAGTTCAATATCTTGATTACTAGGATTAATATTTCCTGACGGATGATTATGTACACATATAAAGGCTGAAGCACTTAAAAGATATGCTTCTTTAAATATTTCTCTTGGATGCACTAAACTATAATTTAATGTCCCTACAAATAATAATTTATCCTTAATTACTCTTTTGCTACTATCTAAATAAATACAATAAAATCTCTCTTGTTTGACATTTTCAAATATACTTTTATAATACTCAAATACTAAATTACTATTATTTAATTTAATATTATTTAAATCAGAAACTTTTTGATTTATTCTTTTGGCAAGCTCAATACAGGCTAAAATAATACAAGCTTTACTATGCTTAATTCCAGGAATTTTAATTAAGGTTTCATAATTTAAATTAGATAAATTTTTTAATCCATCACAATATTTTAATATCAACTGAGCTAAATCTTTAGCCGAAAATTTACTATTACCACTAATAAGTAAGATAGCTAATAACTCACTGTCACTTAAATTCGTACTACCATATTTTACAAGCCTTTCCCGAGGCCTTTCTAAATTTGGCATATCTTTAATTTTTACCACTATTTAAAATCACTTCCTCATACTTATTTAAACCTTGATTAATAATTTCATTAATTACTACTTCATCATCACTATTGATTAATATATTATCCAAATTATCAATAATCTCTTTAAATTTTTTATTACTAATATAAAAAGTTTTAATTTCAGTTTTATAATTTTTATTATTATAGTATGTTTGCATTTTTAAAATATTATTTTTATTTCTAGCTATTCCTATATACATATAGTATTTACCACTATCTTTTCTATATATATAATTTTCTAAATTAATGGCATTACTTTCTAATTCTTCTTTTGTTAAATATGATCCGAATTCTAAAAAATAATATTCTTCTCCATCATTATAGACAGATATACCACTATAATCTTTATATTGATTAAGTAAAAAATAAGAAAGAAAAAAACCAATTATTAAGGATAAAGATATTGTTATTAAATATTTTTTCATATTATCACCAATATTATTTTATCTTAATAATTAGTCATTTTGTGTCGAATTATTTTCTAATTTAACTAAAACTTCTCGAGGTTTAGAACCATTAGCTGGTCCGATAATACCTCTATCTTCTAAAAGGTCTATACATCTTGCTGCCCGATTATATCCAAGACGGAATCTTCTTTGAAGCAATGATGCACTGGCCTTTCCTTGAGTGACTACAAATTCTACTATCTCGTTATATAAAGGTTCTTCATAATCATCTTTAGTTTCAACCATAGTTGTACTAGTTGCTTCTTCCTCATCCATAGTAAGAGTGTTATCATAATTGGCTTTTTGTTGCTCACATACAAAATCCACAATAGCTTTCGTTTCTTCTTCAGATATAAATGTTCCTTGGATACGAATAGGAACGTTTTCTCCTTGTGGCAAATATAACATATCTCCTTTTCCCAGTAATTTTTCTGCTCCAGTCATATCCAAAATTGTTCTAGAATCAATACCACTTGATACAGCAAAAGAAATACGAGATGGAATGTTTGCTTTAACTACACCAGTAATAACATCAGTTGATGGTCTTTGAGTTGCAACAATTAAATGAATACCAGCTGCTCTTGCCATTTGTGTAATACGCATAATAGAATCTTCTACTTCCTTCGCTGCAACTAGCATTAAATCTGCAAGTTCATCTATAATAACTACAATATATGGCATATGTTTTAATTGATCAGATGGATCTAAACTTTCATTTTGCTTGTCAATATACTTGTTATAACTACCAATGTTTTTAGTTTTACTTTCTTCAAAAACATCGTATCTTCTTTCCATTTCAGCTACTATTTTCTTAAGAGCAATATTAGCTTTTTTAGCATCCGTTACAACTGGCGCCAACAAATGGGGAACACCATTATAGATAGATAATTCAACCTTTTTAGGATCAACAAGTACTAATTTAACTTCATCTGGTTTAGTACGCATTAAAATACTTGCTAATATACTATTAATACATACTGATTTACCACTACCAGTAGAACCAGCTACTAAAAGATGGGGTGTCTTATTAATTTCCATCCATCTTGGTTCACCCATTATATCTCTACCAAGTACAGATAATAACTTACTACCACTTAAACTAGATGGAATATTAGTTAATACCTCTCTTACATTTACCATAGATATTTGCTTGTTAGGAAGTTCAACACCAATGGTTTTCTTTCCTGGAATAGGAGCTTGAATACGAACATCTTTAGCAGCAAGCGCCAAAGCAATTTCTCTATTTAAGGATAATATTTTATTAACTTTAGTACCAGCTTTAATTTCTAATTCATATTGTGTTACAGCCGGTCCTACATGAGCAGCAACTACTTTTCCATCTATTCCAAAATCTTTTAACACTTGAATTAAAATAGGTACATTTTGTTTTATAGCATCTTGATTTTCCTTACTATTATTCTTAGATGGTTTACTAAGTAAAGATATCGGAGGATATTTATAATTTTTATTATCCTGATTATCTTTGCTTTCTTTATTTTCTGTTGATTTAATAACAGCTACATCTTCCTTTGGATTTTCCTTTTCTTCACCTTTCAGTTCATCTATACTAGAAATTACTAATTGATTATCAATTGGTTCTGATTGCTTTTTATCTTTATGGTGAACCTTAGATGCAGCTTTTTTAGCTCCTTCTTTAGTTTTTTTACAAATATCATATATTGAAACACCTGTGAACATAATGCCACCACAAACAATTAAAGTAATAGCAACTACCATAGTTCCGTTTAAAGTTAGAAGTCCACACAAAATAGAGGCAAAAAATGCGCCAATTACTCCACCACCATACAATTTACTTTCATTAGAGACAAAATCTAACATATTACTAACTGTAGCTTGGATGACTTCAACACCGTTTTCCACAATTTTAAAATGATTAACATCTAAATTATCATTTGCAAGATTTCTAATATATCCAACATGTGATAGTATACATACCGCAACAATAATAATGTAAAGTCCAACTAATTTCGCTGTAAAAAATTCTGGTTTGTGCCTTTTTACAATCATAAAGCATCCACAAATACCAACTAATATTAAAAATTCAGCCCACCAAACTCCAACTAGAAAACTTGCAAATCCTTTTATAATATTTGCAATTATTCCAAAAGGGCAACAACCTATAATACATATTAACAAAAGAGCTATTCCTTGTAATTCGATTACATAGTCTTTACTTTTTTTTACTTCTTTTCTCTTCTTTTTCTTTGCCAATTAAATCACCCGTCTATTATGATTATATCATAAAATAAATTAATTGTAACATTTTTTGCCTCTAATTATATATATAACATAAAATGAATATTTCCTTTTAAATTTGATAAAAATAAAAAAATAATTTGCAATTAATGCACATTATTTTTTCTTTTTAAAACTACTGCAAATGTTACAATTGATCCTACTATCAAAATTATTCCTATGATAGCTATAAATATTGGACTTTTAAGTAATGTATTAGGTACATTTACTTTTGTTGTACTAGGATTTAATTTATTTATGGTAATTACTGGACAGACAGCACCACTGCTTGCTACATTTGTTGTTACTACTCCACCAATACTTCCTGTAAGAATTGAACTATTATTATATCTAGTATTATTGCTATCGGACCAATCCATATTTCTGCTTGGATAATCGGCAAGTTTTATTTGATCTTTTATCTTATAAACAAGGTAATTATAATCATCTTGTGTTGTCATTGTCCAACATTGCCCTAGGGAAAATGGTGTATCATCACTTGGTGCATAATATTCTGAATCATGCAGTGATGATCGATTATCATCTTCATTTCTAGCTTTATATAATAATTCTTCAGTTAACTCAGATAATGTTATTAATCTTGATTTATATCCTAATTTATCTTCTGCTAAATTTAAGCCATTTAACTCTTCTTTTACCCATTCATCTACGACCTTTTTTACATATGATTTTTTATAATCTGTTGTACAACTAGATGTTTTCGCATATTTATTATTTTCATCATCCCAGTCATCTCTACAATTATCATCAATATAATATTCTACTTTCCCTATTTTATAGCTAGCATCTGTAATGTCATCATGATAACTTTCTGTTCCATTTATATCTAGATCTAAATTATCTATTTCTTTCGTTGTTAATGGTATTGCTTTTATCATTGTAACTTGATTATCAGATGCATTAGAATCTTTTAATACGTAAAAATCCATATTATTATATCTAACTACATCCCCTACTTTAAATTCTTTATCATTGATTGTTTTTTTCTTTGCTGTTCTTTTAGTACTTGTAAAACTTGCACTTTTACTTAAGTGGATTACGGGTCTAATCATTCTACTTTGCTCTCCGACAAATGCATAGCCATAATTTGTTTGAATTAACCCTTTTTCTATATTGTTATAGTAATTTTTATCATCTATTTGATAATCATGCAAAGATCGTTCAGTTATATCCATAGTCCAAAATGGATATCTATTAATTATTAAACCAAACATACTGGTTAAACCTTTGTTGGAAAATGTGTTATAAATATTATTATATTCAGACATTGTAATCAATCTTACTTTGTATTTTTCTGTAACTGTTTCATAGTGATATAAATTATCACCATTCTCAGTATCATAATCTTCTCCTGGTTTTGAAATATTATAAGTTATTTCCACTTCTTTTAAATCATTTTGATCAAGTACTTTATTGCTCCAGTTATCTATGATATGTTTTATATCTGACTCTTTATAATCATTTTTACAGTCTGAATTCTTAACATAGCCAATCCAATTATCTTTCTCTTCTACTAAAAATTTACAATTATCATTTGTATAGTATGCAACTGTTGCATATTCACTATCATAGTAAAATTTACTAAGTTCAGAGACAAATTCTGGATTCTTTTTATTAATATACTCATTACCATATTCTTTCGCTTCATCCCATGTTAATGGTTTTGCTTTTAAAAGTGTTAAATAATCTCCTTTATCTTCTACTACATAAAATTTAATATCTTTATAAGTTATTACATCACCTGGTTTATATGTTTCAGCTTGTATAATTCCTATAAATGACATTAAAAATATTATACTAAATACTAAATATCTCTT
>CANPWK010000031.1 GCA_947584105.1 uncultured Bacilli bacterium | reverse complement strand
CATATATAATGATGATAATCTAAACACATAGGAATATTTAATTTATTAGCTATATAAAGAGTATCTTTTATATTATATATTTTATCATCATTTTCTATTATAATTATCTTTTTGATATTATTTGGAAGTAATTTAAAATTATTAATAAATCTTTCTATACCAGCTTTTTTACCTCCTACTTTACCACCTACATGAAAAATAATATTTGACTTTATATTCATAAAATCAAACATATTTTGATAAATTTTGCATACATTAATAGTGGTTCTAACTACATCAGTATTAACACTATTTAATACATAATATGGATCCATATGTAAATCTACTCTCATATTATATTTATTAATAATCTCACCTATTCTTTTAAAATTGGCTTTATATTTATCTATATTTAAAGAAACCGATGGATGAGCTAATAAAGGAATTAAATTAGAAGTCATTCGATAAAAAGTAACATCATTCAAATAATTAAATTTTAAAATTTCTTCTAAATCTTTAAAATTATTCAAGATTACTTCATTTAATTTATCTAAACCTTTTTCCTTTAATTTTTGAAAATGACTATAAGTTAATAAATGAGAGGCTGTTTTATCAATTGATAAGCATATACAAGCATAACCTAATCTTATTTTCATGATATCACCGTTATTATTATGATTAGATAAGGAGAATTTATGACATTAAAAAAAACTAGATTTATTAGTAGTATTTTGATTTTTGGATTATGCTTTTTGTTTCATTTTCTATACCAATGGTTCCCTAATAGTTTATTTTCTATCTTTTTTCCAGTTAATGAGTCAATATGGGAACATATGAAATTACTATTTAGTGGTATAACTTTATATGGTATTATTGATTATATTATTTTATATAAATCTAAAATACCTTTTCACAATTTTTTATTTAGTTTATTTATAACTAGTTTTATTAGTATTCCTATTTATTTAATTATATTTTTACCAATTTACAATATGATTGGTGAAAATATGTTAGTTAGTATTTCTTTATTATTTTTAGTTATCATAATTACTCAAATTATTAGTTTTTATATTTTAAAAAGTAAACAATATAAAATAATAAATTATTTAAGTTTTTTACTAATTATTATATCTTATATTATCTTTGGATATTTAACATACCACCCTATTCATAATTATATATTTTTAGATAAAACTAAAAATCTTTATGGAATTAATAATTATAATATATAATATAATTTTATAGGTGATTTTATGTTTATTTATCGAATTACTAAATATCAAGAAGAGATAAAGCAATATTTAGAAAAAAATGTTTATTTTGGTAATAATGAAGGATTATTTTCATACCAAAGCAAAGGTATTTATAAAATTAATACATTTAAATACACAGATAATACTATTTATAAGCATTTTTATTACTTTCCTATTGATGCTTTTGAAATATCTAAAATTTTATTAGAAAACTCTACATTATCATCTGATAAATTTAGTCAATTATATATCTTAGAATATTATATTAATAATGATGAAGTTTTAGATAAAATTGGTTTTGGTAATTATAATTGTTTAAGAAGAAAAGATTATATAAATAACTATTTTAAAAAAATACCATTTGAAAATGGTACTTATCCAGTTTTAGAAATTAGATTGGAAGCATCTGATAATGTGCAGGTAACTAATAAAAGTTTTGTAATTGATAAATATACACCATTACCTAATGACCTAAATAATTTAAAAAAATTACGCCAATTTATTTATTATAAAATGCATATCGAAGAAATATTAGAAGCATTAGATGTTAAATACCCACATGGTAAAGATGGATTAATGCGAATATCAGAAGGATATCATAATATAAAAACAATAAAAATACCTAATAAGTATCGAAAAATACTGTATTAGGTATTTTTATAAGGATTAATATGCACCATACAATGTTTACAAGAACTAAAATTTTTCTCTATTTTATCATGAATATTTTGTGCAATAGCATGAGCATCTTTAATATTCAATAGAGCATCTACTGATATTTCTACATCAACAAACATTTTTGATCCAAATAATCGAGTTTTCAAATCATCAATTCTAATTACACCATCTTCTTTTTTTATAGTATCATAAATTGATTTTTCAATATTTGGTCCAACCGAAGTATCCATAACTTTATCTAAGGCATCTTTTAATATATCAAAAGCAGCTTTTAAAATAAATAAAGTAATAACTAAACTAGCTATAGAATCTAACATCTTCAAACCTACCATAGTTCCACTAATTCCAATTAAAGCTGCTATACTAGATAATGAATCAGAACGATGATGATACGCATCAGCCATAAGAGCAGTACTATTTATCTTTTTAGCAATTTTCATTGTATATATAAACATCCATTCTTTTACAATAATAGATATAATAGCTGCAAAAATAGTAATTATACTAATTGTATAAATCTTATAATTACCATTTATTAAATCAAATAAAGCCGTATAACCAATAAATAACCCTGTTAAAAACAAAATAAAAGATAAAACGATAGCAGCTACACATTCATATCGTTCATGACCATATTGGTGCTTTTGATCAGGACTTTTTTTAGAAATATATATACCAATAATTACTATAATAGTTGATAATATATCGGATATAGAATGAATTCCATCACTTATCATTGCTTTAGAATGGCCAAAAATACCAGCTAGTAATTTAAATATTGAAAGTAAAATATTTAATACTATGCTAATGATTGAAACACGATAAGCATAATCTTTGAATATTTTCAAAATATCACCTCAAAAAAATTATTAATCATTTATTAATACAATTTCGTATTATTATATGATTAATAAATTTTATTTGTTATTTAAAAAGTCCTTTAATTTATCTAATCCAAAAATAATTAATCCTCCAATAATAAAGAACAATATATTAAATGTTGAGAAAGTCATTGGATCTTTAGCATGTTCTAAAGTAGTAGGCCCCATAATAATTGCGTATATAGACCCTAACATTAAACCTAATATTAAATAAATAGTTTGACTTCGCCATTTTTTTAATGCATTTTTTATCAATTTAATAATTAATAAAATTCCTAAAACAACACCGATTGCAAAAACTATTAAAGCAGGTAAATATGTGAAATTAAAATGTAATAATTCTTTGATACCTGTCATAATTGGAATATAAATACCAAAAATTAATAATAATGTTGAACCTGATATTCCAGGTAGAACCATTGCCGATATCGATAACATACCTACAAGTAAAATATAAAATATTAATCCTAAATTAAGGTGTTTAATATTAACATTAGATCCTGATGACATTGGATTTAAATAAGTTATTAAAACAACTAAAGCAATTCCAATTAAAGTAAAAATTAAATTAAAATATTTGCCTTTTAATTGTTCTTTTTCTTCTTTAATAACAAGGGGAATCGCAAAAATTATAAATCCAAGAAATAATGAGCTTACTATATAAATTTTTGATTCAAACAGACTAGCTAATATTAATGAAGCTAAAGTCATACCAATAAGCCAACCAATTCCCAATTTAATTAAAAATTTTAAACTATCTTTTTTTTGTTCTTTATTTCCATAGAATAATCCATCTAATGAATTAATAAATTTATCATAAAATCCTAAAATAAATGCAATTGTTCCTCCAGATACACCCGGAACACTATCAGCAAGGGCCATAAATAGACCTCTAATAAAATTAATTATCATAACTACTCCTTTATTTTATACTTAAAATTATATCACGATTAAATAATTATGTAAATAAAAAGATATTTATATTTCTATAATGACAATTTCTGATTTATAAAATCTATTGAACATTTTTAAATAATGACTTTTAGATAACTTAGTTATTCCTGATGAAATAATTACATTAATATCATTATAATTATAAATTCCATAACAATACTTTCCTAAAATCCTTTTTTGTGGTGTAATTAAGCCTCTTCCTTTGAAAATTTTTTTCATCCAGTTAAATGTTAAACCTGCATGCATATGACCACATAAAATTAAAGATATATCATTTTTACATTTTAATTTATCTAAAACATTTTTTCTAGCTATCATATATGGTGAATGGCATAATAAAATATTATATCCTTTATTTAATTTTGCAAAATTATTATTTACAAAATTAATTAATTCAGTTTCATCCTCTTTATTTTTATAATATTGATAAGGTAAATTTAATCCAATAAAATTTATTTTATCTATATTTATATAATCATTATCCAATACTTTTACATTATTAATTTTACTTAGTTTATTAAATAATTTTTTATCATAATAATCTACTAATTTTCGATTCAATTGATATTCATGATTGCCAATTGCAATTAAAACTAACGATATTTTAGCTAATTCTTTAATCCAATTAATTAATCCAAATTTATCTTTAATATTTAAATCATCTACTAAATCACCACATATACATATATAATCTGGTTTTATTTTTTTTATAGTATTAGTAATTTGATTTAATTTATAACTCATACTTTTATCAAAATAATGAATATCAGATAATAACACAATTTTTTTATGATAAGTATCACTTATCTTATAATTTTTTATTTCCATAATATCTTTCTATAAACTCTTTTCTATACTCCAATAAAGTACCATTTTTTATATTTTCTCTAATTTCTTCCATTAATTTAACTAAAAACCTTATATTATGAATAGATAAAAGTCGAGCACCAAAGCTCTCATTGGATACAATTAAATGTCTAATATAGGCCTTAGTATAATGTTTACATGTGTAACAATCACAATCTTCTATTTTAGTAAAATCATCTTTATATTTGGCATTACGTATATTAATTCTACCATCTTTTGTAAATACATTGCCATGACGAGCAAGTCTAGTTGGTAATACACAATCAAACATATCAATTCCTCTAATAACACCTTCAATAATATCGATAGGCTCTCCTACTCCCATTAAATAACGAGGTTTATTTTCTGGTAAATATGGGATGGAATAATCAATGGCTTTATACATATCTTCTTTTGATTCGCCATCATTGGCAACTCCACCTATACTATATCCATCAAAATCCAGTTTAACGGTTTCTTTTGCCGAAAATTCTCTTAAATCTTTATATGCTCCACCTTGAACTATTCCAAATAATGATTGATTTATATTTTTATGTACATCCTTACCTCTTTTTGCCCATCTAAGAGTTCTTTCAATACTATTTTTCATATAATTATAATCGGCACTTGCCGGTGGACATTCATCAAAACTCATAGCAATATCACTATCTAATTTATTTTGAATTGCAATACTTTTTTCTGGAGTCAAAAATAAACTTGCTCCATCAATATGACTTTTAAACTTTACGCCCTCTTCTGATATATCTTTTGGGTTTGCTAAAGAAAAAACTTGAAATCCACCCGAATCAGTAAGTATAGGGCCATCATAATTCATAAATTTATGCAAACCCCCAGCAGATTCGACTATATCTTCACCAGGCCTTAGCCATAAATGATAAGTATTAGATAAAATAACACTACATTTAATATCTTTTAACTCTTCTGGCGATAAAGTTTTTACAGTGGCAAGAGTTCCAACAGGCATAAAAATTGGCGTCTCAAAAGTTCCGTAATTAGTATGTAATAGCCCATATCTAGCTTTAGTCTCTTCATCCTTTTTTAATAATTCATACTTTATTTTTCCCATAAACATCACTAGTTAATTATATTATATTTTATTAAGTTTTACAAGCAATTTTTAATTATTGTCTTCTAAATAATTAACTATTTCTGATAAATTCATACCATGTGAGCCTTTGATATAAATATATTTATTAGATAAAGATATATTGTTTAAATAACTTATAATATCTTGATTATTATTAAAATGCTTCCCATAAATATATTTAGTATAATTACCAACAGTAATAACTAATTTATTATCTACTTTATTTAATAACTTATTAATTTTTTTATGATATTTTTTACTATACTTTCCAAGTTCTAAAATATCACCTAAAATAATTATTTTAAAATTATCTATATTTTTTAAATATTCTAAGCCACATCTAATAGATTCATAACTAGCATTATAACAATCATCAATAATCGTATAATTATTTTTATTTATTATATTCATACGACCATTTACTGATTTAAAATTTGCAATTTCATTAATTATATCTTCCATATTTATATTATAATCCATTCCAATTTTAATAGCCTCAAGTAGAATATTAATATAACTTAAAGATGGAATATTAAATTTAACTTGATATTCTTGATCAGTATAAATATTAAATGAAAGATAATTATTATATAAATGAATATTATAAGCTATTAAATTATTGTTGCAATTTTTACCACATTTAAAAGCTTTTAACTTTTTTAAATATTTATCATCACCATTTACAATCAATTCTCCGTCTAAACCGGACTTTATTTCTAATTTTGCCTTAAAAATATTTTTCCTACTTCCCAAAATACCAATATGAGATGATCCTATATTAGTTATAATAGCTTTATTAGGTTGACACATAATAGATAAATCATTTAGTTCCCCAAAATGATTCATACCCATTTCAAGGACAATCATATCATAAGATGTATCTAAGTTAAACAAAGTATTGGCAATTCCTAAAATATTATTTTTATTTTCTTTATTTTTTAAAACTTTATATTTAGTACTTAAAATATTAAAAATTAACTCTTTTAAAGTTGTTTTTCCAGTTGAACCAGTGATTGCAATCAAAGGAATAGGAAATTTTTTTCTATAATATTGACATAATTTTATTAATGCATTATATGTGGAATTTACTTTAATAAGGGGAATATTTTTGATATAAACATCTTCATCAACAATCACTGCACCACAATGCAATTTATCATTAACATAATTATGACCATTATCATATTTTCCTAAAAGAGCAATAAACAAATCATTTTTTTGTAAATTACGTGAATCTATCTTTATATTTTTAATTTTTTTTTGGATATTACAATCATTAATTAAACTACCATCAGTAATTTTAATTATCTGTTCTAATTCCATAACACACCTCTTTAAAATAATCAAATATTTTTCTTTCTAATTTATCATATTCAATCATTTTCTCTGGGTGCCACTGTATTCCTAAAAAAAATTTTTTCCTTTTATCCTCTATAGATTCAATACAATTACTATATGAACTTACATCTAAAGTAGTTGTTTTTAGACATTGTTTATGGTAGGAATTAACCCATATTTGATTAATTCTTAATATATCATAAAGCAAAGTATCTTTTTTAATTAATATTTTATGAGCATATTTGTTTTTAGATTTATGATTATTAATATAATCTAACTGACCATTAAATAAAACTCCCATCGCTTGCATACTCATGCAAATTGCCAGCAAAGGAATATCATTATCATATAAGTATTTTATAATCTCTAAATGAATTGGTAGATAGTCATCTCCTCCTTGCATTATTATTCCTCTACATTTTTTTATACTAGCTACTACATCATCTATGTTAGTTAAAGCTATAGGAAAAATTTCTAAATCTAATTTATAGAAATTGCTATAAATATAATTAATTAAATTTCCCTCATCACTTACAGATTTATTCATAATAATTCCAATCATAATTAATTATATGAAAAAAAGATATCAGTTTAACTAATATCTTACATATATTTAGACATTGATTTCATCATTTGATTAACTTGTTTTTGTGATGGTGTACGTCCCATTTGCATCATCATAGCTTTTATCATTTGTTCATTAATTGGGGGATTTTTTTTCATATACTTTTTAATATAAAAACGTGCTAATAAAAATCCAATAAGAGCACCTACAATTAGTCCTCCTAATATTTGTAATATGTCAACTAACATTAAATCATTCCTTTCATTAGTATTTTACTATAAATAAATTTAAATATCAACCAATTATATATAATTATATGTAATTTTATCCTTTAACCAGAAATATTCTTTAGTGTCAAAATTACATATGAAAATATCTTTATGATACACATAAAAAATACACAATAGTTCTCTTAAATGTTTTTTGGTAGTAATACAAGCATAGCTTTTATTTATTTTTAAAGTAGTATCGTCTCCTAAATAATAAGTATTATTTTTACATTGTAAATCATATTTTTTACTTAAATAATTTTTTAAAATAGAATCATTAAAAAAATAACAAATATTATGATATATACTAAAACCATAATTATAATTTTCTTTATTCATAAATTTTAAATTTTCTAACATAGAATACAAATATTGATCATTTTTTTTATAAAATTCTTTTCGTATAATAAATAAGTAATATTTCATATCATCACCATAATGATTATAAAATATTACTTTGTCGAACATTGTAGTTTATTGATTTAAAATATTAATTACTTTATTAATAATTGATTCTATATCAAAATTCATATATTTTAACACTTCACTACCATCTGCGCTTTTTCCAAATTTATTTATATTTATTATATAATTATAACTAGTATATCTTGTAAATGATAGACAATTTGAAGCCTCTATAACAATCGTTTTTAAGTTAGGTAAAACCTGTTTTTTATATTCATTACTTTGTTTTTCAAATATTTCAACAGAAGGCATACTAACTACTCTAAGATTAATATGCTTTTTTTCTAAAATCATTGCTACTTTAAGAGCTGTAATTACTTCTGTACCAGTTGCAATTAAAATACCTTGTATAGGTCCAAGTGCTTCTTTTAATACATATGCTCCTTTACAACTTTTAGAGGCACTAGTATTATTTAATCTAATCTCTTCACTTCTAGATATAATTAAAGCACTTGGATTATTAGGATTCATTAAAATAGACTGCCAACAACCGATAATTTCTTTTAAATCTACTGGTCTATATACATGTAAATTAGGGATTGATCTTAATGTTGATAGTTGTTCAACTGGCTGATGTGTTGGGCCATCCTTACCAACTGTTATTGAATCATGAGTAAATATATAAGTAACCGGCAAATTCATTAAGCTAGACATTCGAATGGCAGGTTTTAGATAATCTGAAAATGTCAAAAAGGTAGAGAAAAAAGGTAAAAAGCCTAAAAGTGCTAAACCATTAGAAATACATCCACCAGCATGTTCTCTAATTCCATACCATATATTTTTAGCGTTATATTTTTTGGGCATAATATTATCTCCAAAATCAATATAAGCTTTAGTAGATGAATTTAAATCAGCACTACCTCCAACTAGAGCTGAAATATGATTTGATATTTCATTTAATACTGATTTGTTAATATCTCTAATTGATACCTTGGAATTAATATTATTCCAATTATAATTACTAATATCATAAGTATCTTTTTGAAAATAAAATTTGAAATCTTTATATATGGTATCTAAATTATCTTGAATATATTTATCATATATTTCTAATGATTGATTATATTTTTCACCAACTCTATTAGCAATAAAACCAATAAGATCTCTTCTTAAAGTTTCATTAACATAAAATGGTTCTAAAGGTATTTTTAAATTATTTTTAAGTTGGGTTAAATCTTCATCTGTTAAAACAGTTCCATGAACCTTATTAGTATCTTGTAGTAAAGAGCCATATCCAAGATGAGTCTTTATTTCTATAAATGCTGGCTTATTGCTTCTTTTAGCTTTACTGATTTCAAAATTTAACTGTCTTAAATTATTGCCATCATTAACTTTATATGTTTCAAAACCCATTGCCTCAAATCGTTTACATACATCTTCTTTAAAAGTATTTTCAGTACTGCCATCTAAAGTCATATTATTAGAGTCATATAAAATAATTAAATTATTTAAACATAATGTTCCAGCCAAAGAACATGCCTCATAACTAACCCCCTCCATTAAATCACCATCACCAACTAATACATAAGTTTTAAAATCAATAGGTGAAATAACAGAATCATCAATATTTATTTTAAAGCGACTATTTAGAATTTTTTCTCCTAATGCCATTCCAACTGCAGTTGCAACACCTTGTCCTAAAGGACCTGTTGAACATTCTACACCAGGTGTTATATGAACCTCCGGATGTCCTGGAGTCTTAGAATTTAATTCACGAAAATTCTTCAAATCTTCTGAACTTATATCATATCCTGTCATATATAAAGTCGCATATAACAAGGCTGAACCATGGCCTGCTGATAAAATGAATCGATCACGATTATACCAATCAGGTTTAATGGGATTAATGTTTAAATGATTTTTATATAAACTATAAATTATTGGAGCAGCAGATAATACAATACCTGGATGGCCACTTTTTGCTTTAGTTATCATATCAAGCGCTAACGATTTTATATTAGCAATTCCCTCTTTATCCATAATTACCCTACTTTCTATTATTTATTATATCAAAAATTATAAAATTAATAAACATCAGATATTAAAAATTTATTAATTATTCAAGAACAAACGTTTGACTTATAATTTTTAATTTGTTATAATGTTTATGGTGATATTATGGATACTTTAACCCTAGTTTGACAGTTTTAATATAAAAAACTTACATAGATATTGAAAAATCTAGTTTTTTTATCATTTTATACTTG
>CANPWK010000030.1 GCA_947584105.1 uncultured Bacilli bacterium | reverse complement strand
AAGTGTGTGATTAAAGAATTTGCTGTAATTTCAAGGAAAAATAGAAAAAAGATAACAAAATTTGCTTCCGGAGGTGGCGACGGTGCCGAAGTAATATATGCGCTTAGAGGAACAGATCAACTTCCTAAGTTAATACTCGATAATTTAAAAGAAAAAGGTCAAAATGCAAGGAAAGCATATACAAGATCTTTACCAACCAATCCAAAACAAGACTATTATTTTATGTTAAGAAATACTGGGAATACTGATGCAGTTATTATAGAATATGGTTTTTTAGATAGCTCTAAAGATGATGTATCACAAATAAAAAATAATTGGCAACAATATGCTGAAGCATCAGTTAAAGCAATAGCAGAATATTTAGGCCTACCATATGATAATATACAAGAAGATAATGAATATATAGTAAAACCAGGAGATACTTTGTGGAGTATAGCAAAAAAATTTAATACAACTGTAAATGATATAAAAGCAATAAATAATTTAACATCCAATTTATTAACAATCGGACAAAAATTATTTATTAATCCTTCAACGACAAACGAATATATAGTACAAGCTGGAGATACTTTGTATTCAATTGCCCAAAAATATAATTTGACTGTGGATGAATTAAAAGAATTAAATAACTTATCAAGTAATTTACTACAAATTGGTGATAAACTAAAAGTCAATAATAACGTTAATAACCAAATTTATACAGTAAAGCCTGGAGATACCTTATATTCTATAGCTATGAGGTATAATACAACTGTTAATCAAATAAAAAATAAAAATAATCTTAATAATAATTTGTTAAATATAGGCCAGCAATTAATTATTCCATAAAAAAATGCTATAGAAAATTATTTTCTATAGCAGAATATTTATTATTTTATAGATAATTTACCTAAAAGAGGGAAGACAAAGATAATAAATACCATTATAATTATAAAAATAAAAAATACTAAAAGAAGTATATTACCCTTCTTTTTTTTATTTTCATTATTTTCTTCTAGAGTATTTGTGTTATTATCTTTAATTGTATTTTGATTAATATCATTATTAATAATAGTATTAGCCATATTATTGTTATTATTAATCATGTTGTTATTATTTATCATATTGTTACTAATATTATTATTTTCAGTGTTAATATTATTGTTTGCAACTTTAATATTGTAAAGACTGTTATAGTCAACTGTTTGAGGAGTATTTTCTTTGATTAAGTCATCGTCTTTTTTATTAGATATATTATCATCAAAAATAACTCTATTATTCATATACACCTCTCCTTATTGCATAATTTTACTATATATAGCTAAAAATACTACTCCAAAGAAAGAACCAATTATAAATGATAGAATTAATGTATTAACAAAAGCAGCGCTTTTATTGTTTTGCTTTTTAGTTAATACTTTAACTTTATTTTGTGTTTCCTTCTTTTGATTATTTGAGTGATTGATGAAATTAACAATTCCATCTTTTATTTCTACAGTATAATAATTTAAATTATTATCTCTAATTATATTAGTCATATTACCAAGTTCATCGAAGTTAATTTCATAAATAGATGGATCAGGCTCTCCTAAGATAGCAGAATATATATTCAATTGTTCTTTTGTTAATCTATTAGTATCAATTTCAGATATTTTTTTAAATGTAGATTCTTTTTTTTCATAATTTTTTTCATGAGTAAAGGCATCTTGATTATATGAATTTAAAGCGAGTTCATCATCAACGCCTTCTAATGTTTCTCCAGTTTTAGTATTATCAACAAAGTTTATATTGACATCATCAGATTTAACATTAGTTACCTTTATTTCATCTGTATTATTATTTAAAGTGTTTTCCTTATTAAAATTTTTAATCAAGGCAATGTAATCCTCATTTGTAAACTGTGATTGAAATGAATGCATAAGATAATTTAATTTATGATTTAAATAAAATTGATCTAAAGTAGGATTTTGTCTAAGTATATCATTTAGATCTCGATATTTACCACTATTTAAAGATTTATTAATTTCTTTTATAATCATATTTTTATTAATTTCTTTTACAGTTTGCATAATCTACACCTACCATTCCATCATAATTATATCATAAATTACAAAAAAATAAAGATATTTCCAAAAAAATATAATATTTTTGATTTACTATATAATAATACTATGTTATTATTTTAAAATTAAATGACATATACATTCTACATGGTATGTATTAGGAAACATATCAAAAGGTTGAATGTCTTTAATATTGTATTTATTTAATAAAAGTTCTAAATCTCTTATTAAAGTTATAGGATTGCAAGAAACATAAATAATGTTTGCAATTTTGTTTTCTAGAATTTGCTTAATAATTCTTTTATCTAAACCACTTCTAGGTGGATCTACAATAATAGTGTCAAATTTATTACTTATAGTAATATTACCAGCATCATCGCATTCAAATGAGACATTATTAATTTTATTTAATTTTTTATTATCATTGGCATCTTTAATAGCTTGACTATTAATTTCTATACCATATACATAATCAACAAATTTTGATATAAATAAAGAAATACTTCCGCATCCACAATATAAATCTAACACATTTTTACTATTATTATTTATACATAAATTTTTAATGTGATTATACATTTTATAAGTTACATATGGATTTACTTGAAAAAATGTATTTGGTGAAATATAGTATTTAATATTACCAATATTAGCAATTAATTTGTCTCCTTTAATTTTTTTACTATTGACATAAACAACATCAAAATATGGAATAATCTGATCTAAGATAATATCATTATCTCCAATTACTACTAACATTACTTGTTCATTAAATGATTTAATAATTATTTGTTGACATTTCTTAGTATCTATTAATTTTAAATATTTAATTTTTTCGTTAATTAATTTATCACATATAATGCATTTTTCAATATTTACTATATCATTACTATTAATCGAATAAAGTCCAATATTGTTGTTTACTTGTAATGTTAATTTATTGCGATAATAAAAATCTTTATCAAAAATAATTTTATTTACAATATCAATGCCTATTTTATTGAATTCCTTTTTTAACGTTGTAAATTTATAATTAATTTGATTCTTGTAGGATAAGTGTTGTAACTGACAACCTCCACAATTATTAAAATATGGACATTTTGGTTTTATTCTATCTTTACTTTTTTGAATATAATTTTTAACATTAGCAATACTATATCTTTTTTTATCTAAAATTAATGTAATATCAACATCTTCAGAAGGAAGAGCATTATTAATAAAAACAATCTTATTATTATAATAAGTAATTCCTCTTCCTTTATTATCCATTTTTAACACTTCCATAAAATCACCTGCAATAATTATATCATAGATTTATATATATAATTATTTTTGATGACTACATAGACGAAGAAAATATTTTAAATTTTCATCAAAACCTTCTTTATCAATTAATTTTTTTAATTTTGTCAAAGCATCTTTAACGTCACTATTAAATTTATTAAAGTATTCAAAATATAAATATTTAATTTTATCTTGATCGTTATCAATATTTAAATTGTTGATTTGAGTTTGAATATAATGCTTATTCTTTCTTTCAATTCTAGTTTGTAAATATATTTTTCTAGATTTTAAGTTTTTATAATCAAATTCTGTAACTTTTATGCTAGAAGATTCTAAAATATCCAATTCTTCTTCTACAATTAAACTACTAATTTGCTCTGAGTAGCCATTATCGTTAAACTTTAAAGCTACAATATTTTCATTATTACAAAATAAGCAAGCTGTGATCTTTTTACTGTTTTTTCCATAAATTTCAGTTTTATTTTTAATTTTTGAAAGTATATCATTATTAATCATAATATTATTGTTTAAAATATTTTGATAGTCATTATTACTGATTTTATAAATAGGGATTTTTCTAAGATGAATAATATAGTCATTTGAACTCCACTCAAAAAAATCATAATAGACATCATTAAAATTAACTGTAATATCATATATATAATTCATTTTTATCTCCTTTATATAGTGCTAAAAGCATAATAATAATTCCAAACAACGCATTTAAACATTCTATATGTCTAATTATAAATTTGACATATTCTAAAAAATTATACCCAATTGTTAAAAGGTTTAAATAACTAATTATATAAACAAATCCAATTACTGTAAGACCAAATCCAAATAAGAAAAAAAATAGTCTAGTCATTTAACCACCTTATTAAATTTTATTAAATTTAACTATTTTTATTTATTAATTTAAAAAATTATTATATAATTAAATAGGTGATTATATGTTAGATTTATTTAAATACATATTTTTAGGATTCATTCAAGGTTTTACAGAAACAATTCCAGTTTCATCAAGTGGTCATTTAATGATATTTAAAACATTAATGGATGTAAAAGTTGACTTTGATACTATTGCAATTTTAACTAATTTTGGTAGTTTAATAGCTATATTAATTTTATTTAGAAAAGATATTAAACAATTAATTATCGGTTTTTTTAAATATTTAAATACTAAAAATAAAAAATATAAAAACGAGTATAGATACTGTTGGTTAATAGTTTTTGGATGTATTCCAGCAGGATTAGCAGGATTAGTTGTAAGTAAATTAAATTTATTTTCTAAAATAGAAGATAATATAAAAATAGTAGGGGTATCTTTGATTATAACAGCAATATTATTATACTTAATTAGAAATTTTAAAGGTAAAAAATTAGATAAGGATATTAATTTGAAAGATGCGATTACTATTGGTATATTTCAAATATTAGGCTTATTTCCTGGTATTAGTCGTAGTGGTTCTACGATAGTTGGTGGAATGTTTAGTAATTTAAAAAGAGATACAGCATTTAAATATTCTTTTATGCTTTATATTCCTATGAGTATAGCAGCCATGGCATTAGAAATTAGCGAGTTAAATTTGAAATCGTCATTATTTTTAAATTATGTTGTTGCAATAATAGTTGCTGCTATAGTTACTTTTTTAGTTACAAAATGGTTTAGAAAAATTGTTAATGAAGGAAAATTAATATACTTTTCAATCTATTGTTTTATAGTAGGTATATTAGTTGTTTGTTTTCTTTAATTTATGAGTAAAAAATTTAATATTTTAAGTGTAATTTTAATACTTTTAGTTTCTATTACCATAACTAATAAAACTTTTCAAAACGATACCTTTTATATTATTAAAGTTGGCCAAAGTATACTACAAAATGGAGTAGATATGATTGACCATTTTTCAATCCATAGTATTATCTATCCGTATGAGCATTGGCTTTATAATTTATTTATTTATTTAATCTATTATTTATGGGGATTTAAAGGAATATATATATCAACTATTTGTCTTTGCTTTATTTTAGGACTTGCTATTTATTTTTGTAATATAAAATTAACTAAAAATCAATTAGTTTCTAGTTTAGTAACTATCATAATATTAGCATTCTCTAAACCTTTTATTACGGCGAGAGCTCAGCTGGTATCATATATATTATTTGTATTAGAAATTTATTTTATTGAATCGTTACTAAAAACAGGCAGAAAAAAAGATATCATTGCTTTAATTTTTATTTCTTGGTTAATTTCTAATATTCATGCGGCAGTTTGGCCTATGTTTATAATTTTCTTTTTGCCATATTTATTTACTAATTTAATCTGTTCATATAAAGAAAAATCAATAAATATAAAATTGTTCAAATTAAAAATTACAAAAAAAGCTGGAAAATTATTATTAGGTTTAGATCATGCTGATTCAGTTACTGATAAAATAATATTTAAAAGATATTCTAATATAAAATTATTAATTATTGCATTAATATTTTCTATTTTCATAGGCTTGTTTGTACCTAATAATTTCCAAAACTTTACCTATTATTTTAAAACATCATTAGGGGTAACTACCAATTATATAAATGAACATCAACCTACCATTTTGTGGCAAAATCCAGGTTATTTATTGACTTTGGGTGTGGTTATTGCATATTTAATTTTTATAAAAATTAGAATTCATATCAAAGATTTATTAATGCTAATTGGCCTTGCATTAATGTCTATATTTAGTAATCGCCATATATCGTTATTTTTAATTATTGGATCTTTTAGTATAATTAAATTATTTGGAGACTATTTTTCTAATTATGCTATTAAAACTTATCATATATTAATAAATTCAATAATAAAACCAATTACATCAACCATTATTATATTATTTATATTCTTAATAAGTTTTTTTAATTATTATAATAATATTATGCCACAAAAATATGTTGATGAAAAAGCTTATCCAGTAAAAGCAGCTACTTTTATCAACAATAATGTGGATAAAAAACATATGAGATTATATAATGAGTATAATTATGGTAGCTATTTGATATATAGAAATATAAAAGTGTTTATTGATTCCAGATCTAGTTTGTATACTAAACAATTTAATAAAATGGATAGAGATATTGCATATGATTATTTTACTATAGAGGATAAAGATAATTATAAAAAGATTTTTAAAATATATAAAATTACTCATGCCTTAGTTCCTAAAAATTCTATTATGTATAAATCACTTAAATTTGATATAAATTATAAGATTATCTATAAAGATAAATATTTTGTTTTATTTGAAAAAATCAACTGATAAGTCAATTTATATTACAATCTTTTAATTAATTTTATAATTATAATCAATTTTGTTAATAATTGATTATAAGTTTTTTAAATATTTGTCCTAAATTTCAATAATATAACAAGGAGTTTATGTATGATGTATCCATTTAAAGTTTTAAATAAGAAAAAATATGCATTGTGTTTTATAAATGCATTTATGGAGAATATATGCTTATATATTATGCCAGTTGTATTATCTACATTTCTAACTTTGCCTTTTAGTCTTAAAAAATTTAAATTACTTATTATATTCACTGTAATAGTAAAAATGTTAGAAATACTTTTTAATGTATTATGGAATACAAAAGCAGAACCTTTTCTTGAAACAAGTAAAAAAGATTTGCAAATATCATATTTTAGAAGAATATGTAATATGAATGTTCCACGAATAAATAATATTCATACTGGTTATTTAAAAAAACAATTAGATATAATAGGTGAAGAGACTGTATCTCTTTTAGATGAAATAATGATGACAATAAATGGTTTTGGTGTTGCAATAACTATATTCCTAATTCAAGTATGGACACAAAGTTATATTATGTTTATAATTTGTTTAATCTTTACAATAATTATCGTTGTTTATAATGTTATAATAACAAAATCAAACGTTAAAATACAAGAGGAATATAATGATAAAAATGCCAAGTATAATGCAACTTCAGTTGATTTTTTACAAAATGTTAAAATAGTTAAAAATTTTGAAGCTTTAAATTATGCAACTAATACAATGAAAAATAAATTTGAATCTGTTAAAAGGCCAATGAAAAAGGCTCATGTTTTCAATTCTATGCGATCAGACGGCATTAATGGATTGGTTTACTTAATGTATATAATTCTATTGATAAGTTTATTTTTTAAAATGAAAAATGGTGATAATGTATTCAGCTATTTAGTTTTTTATTCATCTATGTTTAGTGGCTTAAATCTTGAATTAAAAGGTGTTGCATCTTTATTTATTCACTATAATAAATTTAAATCTGCCAATAATCAAATTGAAAAAAATATTATTGAAGAAGAACCCCAGAATAAAATTAGAAATTGGAGCAATATTACTATTAAAGATATAGAATTTAAATACAATAATGAAAGTAATATCACGATTAAAATTCCTAATTTTTCATTAAATAAAAAAGATAAAATTAGCATTGTTGGAGAGTCAGGGCAAGGCAAATCAACTTTTCTATCAATATTCTGTAGATTCTATAATATTGATGATAGAAATTATTTAACAGATAATACTCCAACTTCTAAAGCCCCTGATGTTGCTTATATTTCCCAAGATTCTGATTTATTTGATTTAACTATTAAAGAAAATTTATGTTTAGGAAAGAAAATTTCCAATGAAACATTAAATGAATATTTAAATGATGCAGGTTTATCAGAATGGATAGATAGTTTAGAAAAAGGGTTAGATACTCTTGTTGGGGAAAAAGGAATAAAATTATCGGCTGGTCAAAAACAAAGATTAAACATTATTAGAGGAATTTTATTAAATAAAGAAATTTATATTTTAGATGAACCAACATCTAATTTAGATAATTTATCTGAAAATAAAATTTATGATATGATAAATAAATATTTAAAAAATAAGACTTTTATTATTGTTACCCATAGACCAAAATTAACCGAAATATGTAATAAGCATTATTATTTTGATAAAAGGATAATGCTAGAAAGAAATATTTAACAAATTCTCCAAGCATATTAGAATATGCTTGGGTTTTTATTGACAAAATAAAACTACTCACCGATTTTAATTGGATAAGTAGTTTTTAAATTATCTTTATTTTTTTATAAATTTATAAATATATATTTTTATATTAAATATCAAAAAGGTTTAAACAACAATCAATTGGTTATTTTAGTAAGAAGTACGACAACTATTAACAAATTCTTCAAATATTTTTCTCATACTTTCTTCATTTTTAATTAATTCTGGATGCCATTTAATGCCAACGATAAACTTTTTATCAGGAAATTCAATTGCTTCGACAGAATTATCTAATGGGCAAATAGCACTAATATTATATCCTTTTATCACTAAATTTATCAATTATTTCATATGGATTAACATAATCAACCTTCTTTTTTCTACTATAATATTCACCACCTGTTAAATAAACAATATCGTTATCTTTTTTTAGTGAAAGGGCTTTTTCAATAGCTTTTTTTCTATCATAGATTATTTCATAATTGTTTGATTTTAGTTCTTTCGTCATATCAGTAATAGCAAGAGAACTATTAGTTTTATTTCTATCAGTAGTAAATATAACATAGTCACAAAATTTAGTTGAAATATCACCAAAATATGCATATTCTTTTATTCTTATATCATCATTACGACTAATTACTGCAATAATTTTCTTTTTCTTATTTCTAACTAAAAATTCCAAATCTTTTTTCAATGACTCTTTTGTAGCAGGATAATCGATAATAACATTCTTATAATTTTCCATCTTCCCAGGCATATAGAAATCTTTTACAGCATATATACAGTCATTTATATCCATTCCGATTGTTAAACATATAAGGAAAGCAGCACAAATGTTATAAACTCCATTTAATCCTAACATTTTTGTTTTGACAGTATACTCTTTATTTTTATATACTATAACAAAATCTGTACCTGTTAATCTTTCTTCAACATCTTTAAAATATAAATTTGCATCTTTATTTCTACCAAAACTCAATATTTTTTTATTACATTTATTTTTAAAAATTTCATAGCTAATATCATCCTTGTTTAATATTAAATATCCATTTTTTTTGATTTTATCAATCATCTTCAATTTTGAAGAAATATAATCTTGCATGTCGCTATGCTCACCCATATGAGCCTCGGAAATGTTTGTAACTAGACCTATATCAAACATAATATTACCAAGTCTGTTTTGCTGCAAGCCATAACTAGATGATTCAATAACCAAATTTTCTAGATTTTCTTTTTTTAACATATTAATAGAATTATATAATTTATCAATTGCAACTGTTGTATTAGGAAAGTCATATTGATATAAATCATAATTTTTACAATGAATTCCATTAGTACCAATACAACCACAACTAGATTTATAATTTAACAGTACATTTATTAAATTACATACTGTTGTCTTTCCATTTGTCCCTGTAACACCTATTATATTTTTAATTTTCTCATTTGGATTACCATAATACCAATCCATGATATCAGGTATTACCTCATTAACATTATTTACTAGTATTTTAGGTAAAGAAAAATCAACATTTCTATCAACAATAATAGCAATAGCACCATGTTGGATAGCATCAGAAATAAAATCATGTCCATCACTATTAATACCTTTACGACATATAAATAAATCCCCTTTTTTTACATCTTTCGAATTAATTTTAACATTATTAATTTCTAAATCTAAATTGCTATTAAACAAAGTCTTTAAATTTTTCATAAAAAACTACCTCATTTCATATATGAAAGGACATAATAAATTTTATTTGAAATAAACATTTACTAGCTTTTATTTATCTTAATCTAAAATAGTACGAGTTTATATCTATTTGGTGTCATAAAGGAAGAATTACGACAACTGTTATTTTTTAGTAAAGGATTTATTTTGGATAAAATTAGGAATATAATTTGTAATCCAATCACTTACTTCATTTTCATCTATATGTAGATTTCCTTGCCCAGTTCCTAAATTGTGATTCTTTTTTCTCGAACCATGAAAATCACTTCCACCACTCATATACATATTTTTTTCTTTACATACATGAATTAAATAATTTGTTTGATCATCAGTAAAAGTAGTATAAAAGCATTCCAAGCCATCTAATTCATAATTATTTATTATATTTAATAAATCACTTGATATATTAGATGAATAAGCAAATGTGTGTGCTAAAAAGGCTAAACCACC